>CANJJY010000107.1 GCA_947474445.1 Oligoflexaceae bacterium | reverse complement strand
TCCCTCGATGAATCATGTGGGGGCTTATTAGGCTCTTCCTCCGGGTATGAATTCAACCCAAACGAATGACCTCGGAAGCCATACTTTTTAAATGCAGATTTTAAGCCACGATGAATCGCTGAATGAGGGCTGATTCTTTTGGATATTTTTTTAAGCGTCATGTAAACGTCAGAACACGTGTATGCTTTGGAATCACTAATTTTTTGTATACTTACCGAGGGAGCAGGGTTAGCGGGGGTGTCGGTAGGATTTGGGTAAATTTTGCGAGCTGTTCATCGACAACTTTGGTTTCTATGCCTAATCTTTCTTGCCCAAAATATCTGACGAGGGTTTTATAGGTGAGTCCTCTCTTCTTTCCATCCAACGGCAAAGCTATTTCTTCCGGATCTCTCAAAACAATGCTTGAATTGAGAAAGTCGTAGACCGGCGCAAGGCGAATTATATTATCTCATTTCCTGCTTTAGCAGTAAAAAGGGGGCCCTTTTAAGAAAATTCTATGTCAATTTCCTCAAAAAAACGATCTTTTTACTGCTATAGCAGTAAAAATGAGCGAGCCTTGAGATCAGCGCAGATTCACCCAGCGCACAGTCTCCCAATCCCGCACCGTCCCGGTAATTCCCAGAGCCGATCGCACATCGGCACGATCCCACACGCGTTTGATCGTCGCGAGGTAGCCAGGCTTGGCACCTGGATTCGGACTCCCGAGGTGCACGCTGATGCCAGCATCCAAGGTGTTGGCGCGAATCGTCAGGTTGCGCAGGCCGACACGTAGATTACAGACGGGATCAGAATCCAAGTGTCCCCGGCATACATCCAAACCGACGAAGGTGGCATCGGTATCGCGGCTCTGCGTTAAGCCGCGAGCGGGGTTATTGACCTGTCCCCAGGCCTCGGGCCTCATATTGAGATTCCAGGATGATTCTTGATTGGAAGCGCCCGCAATAAAGAGATAGCACTCTTCTTTGCTGATCGCCGTACTCTGGATTCCACCTGGGACTTCTTGATCACAGGCTGCCTTGATCGCACGCGCGACGTCAGGTGGAAAGGCGGCCGTACCGTTGTCTAAGACAACTGATTCTTGATCTTTCTTCGCGCAGCCATGCAAGGGGATCAGACAGACGAGAGGCAAGAGCAGGGTCATTGACAGCTTCATAGACAACTCCAACAGTGAAAAGCAGCAGCAACACAATTTCAAAAAGGACAAAGACCTCAAGCTGAGTGTCCCACAGCAGCATCACGGACGATGAATCCTTCTTGTCCTTCCTTCGCGACAGTCAAAAATAAATGCGAAGACCTGCATGCGAGGAGGGCGAAACCATGTCCAAAAGCCCGACCTAATCCTTCCTAACTGACCGGCCAATCCTAGTCTTTTCCCGATACTTGCATTACATAGAATGTGTCTGAGGAATGGGTGTTGACGGAAGTGGACTGAAGCACAACGAGAGTCAATCGAGTCAACGCTCACGATTTCAGTTTATCTTAAGGAAAGGGCTCCCCATGAAACTTATCCAGACGATCGTAGCCTCTGCGAGTTTGCTTTTTGCCGCCAACGCAGCCGCCGTCACCAGCGAAGCTGGCGATGTTCAGCCCGAAACAGGCTTGAATATGTACTGCGATCCAGTCGGGACTTTTTACCTGGGTGGGACGCCCTTATTTGACGAGACGACAGGCGAAAGACTCAGTCGCGAAGAATACCTGAGCACCAAAGGTCTCAATATCTATTGTGATCCCGTCGATACCGTCTACGCCGGTGGCAATCCGCTGTTCAACGAACAGACGGGCGAAGAGCAAAGCCTTGAAGAATATCTCAGAGCCAAAGTTCTCTAAGTTATTTGATAATACGATTGGTTTCCCCCTTCTTTTCATGATGAAGAGAAGGGGGATTTTTTTTAGGGTCGACACATAAAAGTCCTAGGGATTACCGATGGCCTACTGATGGCCCTGCTCCAAGACTTTTTCAATGCGACGGTCCGGCACGAGCCACATGATCGCCACGCAGATATAAGCTCCATAGGAAACCCAAGCTTGAATGAAAGCAAAGAGGATCGCGACAGCATAGATGACGAGCGACACCCTGCCTTTGATATCCATCCCGAGCGCACGTCCGAGAATAGAATCCTTGCCGTGATGATGAACGAGGCAGGTGGCTAAGAGAAAATAGGCCAGTCCGCACATAAAAAGCACGACCCCATAAGCAGCAACCGGCAGCGTTGTAAAATTATTCTCGCCCATCCACGCCGTCGTGAAGGGAATCAAGGAAAGCCAAAACAAAAGGTGGATATTAGCCCAGAGGATCGCTCCGTTGATCTTGTGGACAGCATGCAGCAGATGATGATGGTTGTTCCAATAGATCGCAACGAACACAAAGCTCAATACATAGCTGATGAAGACCGGTAGAAGGGGCGCAAGTGCGTGCAGGTCATCGCCATGAGGCACCTTGAGCTCGAGCACCATGATCGTGATGATGATAGCGAAGACGCCATCGCTAAAGGCTTCCAGTCGCCCCTTCTGCATCAAAAATCTCCTTTCAATGATGGTCTAGCGCCGCTTCTCCTGTACGCTGTTCGCGGCGGACGGAAGGAGTGAAGCGTCGACGTTTCTTACCAATTCTAAGGCCATTTCACTCCAAAAGACACCGGCCTTCGGTCCGCCGTTGCAAGTCCCGTCGGATTCACCTGGACGTTTGACCCAGAGATAGGCGTCCGGCCCATCTTTGCCGTCGAGCACCTGCGGCAAAGAACCGATCGCGCGACCAGGAGGATTGCACCAGGCGAGATCCGGACTCGGTCCGCGTCCATTGCGCGAGGTATCGAACACATAACCCTTGTCCGGGAAATGCTGCTGCAAACTGCGGGCAAACGCTAGGTTGTTGTCATTCAGCTGGTAATTGCTGGTATTGATCGCGAAACCATCGGCTCGATCGATGCCGATGGCATCAAGACGCTGAAGCATATCAGCCGCTGGTATCCAGTTGCCATGTCCAACGTCGACGTAGACGAGGGCTCGCGATTGCGTCTTCAGCGTTGCGATAGCCTGATGCAAAAGGCGCCAACGTTCCGCCCGCAGTTCGGGCGTGAGGCAATCGATCAAGGGAATCGCATCCGGCTCGAGAATGAGAATCGCTCGATGCTGACCGAGGCCAGCGGCAAGCTCCGCAATCCAGGTCTCATAAGCACTCGCTTCCAGACCACCGGCTGAATGCTGCCCACAATCGCGATAGGGAATGTTATAGGGAACGGCGACGAGCTGCGCACCCTGCGCCTCAGCTGCCACCACAAGTTTTTCGATCGCGGCTTTGATAGGTCCGCTCCACGCTCCGAGCCAAACAGCAGCGGGCTGATCGGCGATGATTTGAAAGGCCTGGGCTTTGGTTTGGTCCGAACTGACCGCAGCGGTGCGAATTTCAGGGTTTTCCGCGCGATAGAACCGCATTCCCGCCAAGGGATTCTGCCGTTGCGCCGGCCCCACTTCCAATTTTTTACCGTCGGTTGCGCACGCCGAAACGAGGAGACTGGCCGTGACAAGGCTGAGCGAAAGAGCACGAGAGATGGTCGTCTTCATAATAGGGGGGCCTCCTCAAGGGGGGTAGCAGGGCGAGTCGGAAACGAAAGGCTGTCTCCATAGCTCAAAGGATGTTCCTGAGGGAGATCGGGCAAAGGTCGATAGCAGGCGTAACTCCCCTCGCCTCTCTGTTCGAGCAAGGGACGCTCCTGCGTGCAGATCGCTTCGGCTCGATCGCAGCGCGGATGAAAAGGACAGCCACTCGGCAGATGGGCAAAGCTTGCAGGATCACCCAAGACGCCATGCAGCACCGTTTTCTTTTGCCCAGGCAAAGGAAAGCATTGCAGCAAACCAGCCGTATAAGGATGCTTCGGCTGCCGCACGAGCCTCTCGCTCGGACCTTGCTCCACGATACGACCCGCATACATCACGGCGATTTCCTGACAAAAGTCGAGGGCTAAAGGCAAATCATGCGTGACGAGAAGAATGGCAAATCCGAGTTCTTCCTGCAGCGCTAGGATATGACCGAGAATCTCCGCTTGGGTTACGACATCGAGCGCTGTGGTTGGTTCATCCATGATCAATAGCTGAGGCTCAAGAGCGAGAGCCATGGCGATCACCACGCGCTGCCGCATCCCGCCCGATAGTTCAAACGCATAGCTCTTGAGATGCCGCGGTTCGAGACCCACGAGTCGCATCAATTCTTGAAGACGCTTGCTCGATCCTTGGCTGCGCCCGTGCGCGCGCAAGACATCGAGGATCTGAGCCTCGACCGTCAGCACGGGATTCAAGGCGTCGAGCGCACTTTGCACGACGATGGCTATTTCTTTCCACCGCACCTTGTTCAAAGCTTCAGGCGAACGCGCGAAGAGCGACTGGCCTTGCCAATACACTTCGCCGCCGGCGATGTAGGCAGGCGCCCTGAGGGTTCTGACGATGGCGCGGCAAAGAGTTGATTTCCCGCAGCCCGACTCACCAACGAGGCCTAGGCGAGCCCCTGGCTTTAACTGCAAACTGACCCGATCCAGGACGAGGGTATCGGTATCGCCAGCGCCGGCAAAAGCCACGCTCAGATCTTCAATAGTCAAAAGATTAGGCTGGAGCATGACGCAACTCCTTGGCGAGAGGGGTGACCCCGATCGCCCTGCGCATAGGTTCACGGAGGCGCCGACGCAGCAATTGATCGGCGCGTAGACTCGGATTGTTGACGGCATCGACCGCGTATGAAACCAGCGTAAGAGAGCTGCAGGCCAGCGCGATGCAAAGGCCGGTGGGGATAAAGATCCACCACGATCCAGTGAGCAGCGCTGCATCGTTGCTGGCCCAGTAGAGGTTGGTGCCCCACGACACGCGATTCATATCGCCGAGACCTAGAAATTCCAGTCCGACCTGCGCGCCTATCGCGTAGATCACCGCGCCTATGGCTGCCGAGGCAAAAGAGGAGGAGAGATTGGGCAAGATCTCAAGCAGTGCGATCCGCAGTCGGGATTCTCCCATGATTTCGGCTGATGCGATAAAATCCTTGCGCCGCGTGGCGAGAGCGAGTCCGCGAAAGACGCGAGCCGTCCACGCCCATCCCGTGATGACCAAGACCAAGAAGAGAGTCCAAGGACCTGAGGGAAGAAAGGCGGCGAGCACGATGGCCAAGGGAAGGCCCGGGATCACCAGCGCGATGTTGGTGATCGACGACAGAACGCGATCGATCCATCCCCCGCTATAGCCAGCGACGAGACCGATGACGGCGCCGAGCGAAGTCATGGTGAGGCCGGTCGCCAAAGCTAAGCCCAGTGAAGCCGCTGTGCCCGCCACTGTCTGCCGCCAAACATCCTGGCCCTGGCCGTTGGTCCCAAACCAATGGTGAAGATTGGGGGACTGGAGGGGTTCAGCCAAAAATTCCGACGGATCACCGATCAATGGCATCAGAAACCAAGCGCCGAGAAAGAGGAGGAGCCAAACGGCGAGGCCCCACTGCGAGGCCGTCTGATCGCTCAGAGCGCGGCCTATGATGGAATGCTTATAGAGTTTGATCCATACTTTCATGTCTGAGCTCCTCTCGTGCGGGGATCGAGCCAAAGATAGGCGAGATCGACCAACCAGTTAGCGAGCAGAACAGCGATCGTGATGCAAAAAAACAGCCCCTGCATCAGCGGATAATCCTGATTGCGAACGGCTTGAACCAGCAAAAATCCCTGGCCTGGATAAGAAAACACGATCTCCGTCAGCATCGACCCGGCGAGAACATAGCCGAGGGCCATACCGAGTCCGGTGATGTTGGGCAAAAGTGCGTTGCGCGCGGCGTAGCGAAAGAGGACGACGCGCTGGGTCAGTCCTTTACTCTGAGCCAGGTTGATAAACTCGCTACCGAGCGTCGTAATCATCGCGTTGCGCATACTGAGGATCCATCCGCCCAGAGTCGCCAGGATGATCGAAACCGCAGGGAGACAGAGATGATGCAAGACATCGAGAGCAAAACCCAGAGTCCAGCTCGGTTTGAGGCCATCGGAGTAGGCGTGGCCGATAGGAAAGATTTCAAACACGTAGGAAAAGGTGTAGACGAGCAGCATGGCGAGCCAAAAGTAGGGAAACGAGCCGACAAAAATCAAAGCCGGCGTCACCCAACGATCGATGACACCACCGCGATTCCACGCGGCGAGAGCGCCGAGGATGGTCCCCAGCGTAAAGCTGATGAGCAACGAAGCTCCGGCGAGGAGCAGCGTCCATCCCAGCGATTGCCAGATTACGCTTCCCACCTGCGCGGGATAGAGGCTGGTAGAAACGCCGAAGTTACCGTGCAAGATGCTCGTCATATAGTGGTAGAACTGCACCAAGATAGGCGCATCGGTGAAACCCATCTCTTGCCGGAGAGCGACGATCGCGTCAGGGCTCATCTGCCCCTGAAAGCGAGCGAAGATCATACTCATCGGATCACCGGGCATCAGCCGCGGGATGATGAAGTTCAAACATAGAGCTAGAAAGATAGCGACGCCGTAGAATCCCAGTCGGCCAAATATTTTTCCCATCGTTCCCTCCCCCTTAAAATCAGAGTTTGCTGATCGCAGCATTCTGCGGTTGAATTTCGGTCAAGACCTGTAGGATTTCCGGCCGGTAATTCGGCGAGAGCACCGCATAGGGATGGTCGGGTCCCGGAAAATTGGTGAAATATCGAGTGTTTGCCGTTCCCCAGGCCGGGTTAGGGAAGAGCGGAATAGCCGGCGCTTCGCGCAGAAAGATCATCTGCAGTTCGCGCACTAGTCTTTGCTGTTCGGTGCCATCGAAACTTCCCGCGAGAGCTTCTAGCCGCTGATCGACCTCGGGATGAGAAAATCTTTGCCAGTTACTCGATGCGACGGTGCCGACCGGCGCCGTGGCCGAGCCGGCCATCAACCAACGATAGAATTCGTAAGGTTCAACGGTGTCGTTTGACCAGCCGATGGCCGCTTGGAATTCTCCGCGCTGCACCTGACTGAACCAGGCTCCGAAATCATAGGTGCGCATACGCGCATCGATCCCGATATCACGCAGATTCTTCGCCATAATCTGAACCGTCCGAACCCAATCGGACCAACCCGTCACCACGCCGATGTCGAGCGACCAGACGCGACCGTCGGGAAGTCGTCGAAGACCATCTTTGCCCTTTTTGAAGCCGAGCTCGTCGAGTTCGCGGCCCGCGCGCGCCGCATCGTAGTGAACCCAATCGCCCGACTTCTCGTCCGCGCTCACCCGCCATTTTTCGAAGGCCTTGGAAAGACCAGCCGGATGCGAGGGTTCGGTGTAATTAAACATGGCCACTTTCACGATCTTATCGCGATCGAGCGCGCGGCTGATGGCCTTGCGCACGGGGGCCTGATCGTAGGGCGGCTGCGCATTGTTGAGGTAAAGAAAAACCGTATTGCCGACCGAAGGGAACCAGTAGTGATGATGGGCAGGATCTTTGCCGACGTAGACGCGATCGACTGCGGGTACGAAGTTGGCCGCTAGATCGATATTGCCCTTGAGGAGGTTGAGCATCACCTGATCATTGCCGGGATAGGCGGGGAAGCGCAGAGCAGCGACCTTAGCCTTATCCTTTTGCCAGTAGTAGGGATTGCGCGCTAGCTCGTAGACTTGATTCTCAAAGAGACGAAGTTCGGTGTAGGGACCCGTTCCCACGGGATTCTCGTTCGCGTAGCTCACCGGTTCTGAAACCGTCTTCCAAAGATGTTCCGGGACGATCGCCTGCTGCATGAGCAGGAGGATGCCCGGAGCAAAGGGTTTTGCAAAGCGAAAGCGGACATGCAGCCCATCGACGATGTCGATGCCCGCTAGAAAATTCCAGACGCCACTCGCATCGAGAGCCTTGAATCGCTTGAGCAGATCAAAGGTGAATCCGACGTCAGAGGCCTGAAAAGGCTGACCGTCCGACCACTTCACATCCGATCGCAGCGTGACGAGGAGCTCTTTGTGCGAGGCATCCATCCACTTCTGCTCGGTTGCCAGCCAAGGCACATACTGGCCTTCCATGCGATTGAAGATCATCATCGGTTCATAGATCGCAGCGAGAGTCGACCACCGTCCCCCACCGGTCGCCGCGGTGAAGGGATTAAAATTGCGAATCCACGCCGTCGCTGGTTCCGTTGAGATGACGAGATAGTCCCGATGGACCGGTGCTTCGACCTTTTGTCGGCAGCCGAAACTCGTCGCGAGCAGGATCAAAGACATCCACAGGAATCGGTTCATCGGCATAGTTCCCCCATTGGGCTCACCCTCTTGATTGTTCGCATGGCCCCCTCCTTCAATTGAGACTCAGTTCCCGGATGCTGCTGCGCTCGCGTCGGTCTCGACCTTCGCAAAACAGCGGCAAATTATTTAACATGTTTTCGAGCACCAGCGTCGCCGCCCCTAAAGCCGTTTGCTTTTCGCCAAAACGGCTGCATTGAATAGGAATCATCTGCAGCTCGGGCCACACGAGCTGGCTCTGAATTCGTCGGCGCAGCTGCGTAAAAAGTTCTTCGCCTAGATCGGGGACGATCCCCCCCAGAGAAACGATCGCGGGATCAAAGCTGACCATCGCGTTGACGATAGCGATCGAAAGATCCTGGATAAAGGCGTCGATCACGGCGGGAGCTTCGCCTGCTTCATGCATCCGCCGTAAAATCTTGCCCCGTTCAAAGACCTGGCCTCGATCGCCGACTTGCACCCCCAAGGCCTGTCCCTTGCCCTTGAACTTTTCGAGGAGATGCTGAGCGCCGATCCGTCGATTGAGATTTTCAGCGGTGGGCTCCAGCTCGGGCCCCTGCTGTCGTTCAGCGATAAAGGTGTGGCCGAGTTCGCCCGCGATGCCGTGCGCGCCCGAAAAGATTTTGCCATCGATGATGACGCCGGCCCCCACTCCCGAAGCTACTTTCAAATAGAGCAGATGCCGCCGATTGCGCTGCGTCGTCCACCAATACTCGGCTAAAGCTCCGAGGTTGGCATCGTTTTCGATAAAGATGGGCACGGCGACCTGCTGGGCGAGAATCTTTCCCAGCTGGTAACCCGCCCAGCGCGGATGAATCGCCGGATGCACCGAGAGCGCGCAGGCCGCCGACTGACGGTAGGCGGGGCTGGAAATACCGACGCCCAAACCGATCAACTTTCGTTTTTGCCGACGCGCACAGGCGAGACCTTCCGAGAGAAGCTCCTGAGCCGCCTCGATCGCCAGGTCGGGTTCATCGCGCGTCGCCACGGCCCGTGCGGACCAGCTCACCTCTTGCCCTCGCAGATTGGTGAGCATGAGACTGACGTGCGTGGCGCCGATATCGAGCCCAGCGAGCAGATGGGCCTCGTCCTCAAAACGAAGCATCACCGGCCGTCTCCCTCCATTCGAGGTGCCATGTCCCACCTCCGATACGAGGCCGAGCTCGATATGCTCCGCGACAATATCGGAAATACTGGGTCGGCTCATGCCCGTCAAACGAGCTAGATCCGCCCGCGAAATCGTTTGATGCTGCCAGAGGAGCTGCAGCACCAGATTATTGTTAGACAAGCGCATGTCGCTCGCGTCGAGACCTTGATTCTGATTCATAATTCGTCGATCACCTGATTGGCAGAAATGACTTTTTGCAGATAACGGAAACTCGCCTTCGGCGTCCGCACTTGCGTTGCATAGTCGACATAAACCAGACCAAAGCGTTTGCCGTAGCCGTGCGCCCATTCAAAATTATCCATGATGGACCAGGCGAAGTAGCCGCGCAAAGGCACGCCCGCGGCGCAGATAGCGGCCATTTGCTCAGCGTGGAGAGCAAAGTAGCGAACGCGATGCTTATCGCGAATCTGGCCATCACCATCGACGTGATCGGTGTAAGCCGCACCGTTTTCGGTGATGTAATAGGCTTTTGCTGGATACTCACGATTGAGCCGCAGCATGAGATCTTTCAATCCTTCCGGATAGACTTCCCAACCCATGGCCGTATAGCGGAGAGGATCTTTTTGAGCTTTGATCTCGTCAGCTCCGCGATCGCCGAGGACAGCGCGCGAATAGTAATTGACGCCTAAAAAATCGATGGGCTGGGCGATCGTCTTCAAATCACCTTCGCGAATGAAATCCCAGCCGGCGGTATCGATCACTCCTTCCGCCTTGTAGGCATCCATCATGTCCTGCGGATAGGACGCTCGGAAAATAGGATCGAGATACCAGCGATTGAAGTCGCCATCAAAATGCTCAGTGGCCTGCCGGTCTTCCTCGTGATCAGGCCGCGCGGGATAAGCTGGATTCAGATTGAGCGTGATGCCAGCCGTAGCTTTGGGAGCTAGCGAGCGAATCCGCGGCATGGTCAAGCCGTGCGAGAGAAGCACGTGATGGGCGGTCTGCAAGGCGGCCAGAGGCTCTTTCAGGCCGGGAGCATGTTCGCCCGTTCTGTGACCGAGTACGGCGACGCACCAGGGTTCGTTGTGCGTAATCCAATGATCGACACGATCTTTGAAGCGTTCGACGACGGCGGCTGCATAGTCAGCGAAGACATAGGCCGTATCGCGATTGCGCCAGCCTCCCTTGCGTTCGAGCGCCGACGGGAGGTCCCAGTGATAGAGCGTGATCCAAGGAGCGATGTTTCTTTCGAGCAAACCATCGATCAGGCGCGCGTAGAAATCAAAACCTTTCTCGTTGACCTGACCTTTGCCGGCAGGAAAGATCCGCGGCCAGGCAATGGAAAAGCGATAGGCCTTGGCTCCGAGTTCGGAGAGGAGCTCGACGTCGCGAGGCCAGAGGTTCAGGTGATCGCAGGCTTTTGATCCGTCGCTGCCATCGATGATCTTGCCCGGCTGCTTGCAGAAATCATCCCAGATCGATGGACCGCGTCCATCGCCTTCCTGCGTTCCTTCGATTTGAAAGGAAGAGCTGGCGGCACCCCAGAGAAAATTGGCTGGAAACTTTTTCTTAAGCATCGAGTGACTTTCTTTGATGTTGGGCAAATGGAATGTAACAACGAACCTTGCGATCTTTGCCGAGAAGATCCAAGGGAGGGGTATTCGCCTGACAGGCGGCCACCGCTCGATCGCAACGCTCAGCGAAGAGGCAACCCTTGACTTTACGGCGCTGCAAGGCAGCATGATCGCCCGGCCGCACGCTATCGCGCGGATGCAAGATCTTCTGCTGCGAGACGCGCAGAAGAAGCTGCGTATAAGGATGCGCGGGCTGAGCGAGAATCGCCTCGGTCGGGCCGCTTTCGACGATTTGTCCGGCATAGATCACGGCCACGCGATCGCTGAGATACCAGGCACTCGGCAAATCATGGGTGATCATGACGATGGACAGGCCGCGGCTGTCGCGCAGACCTTTGATCAAATTGAGGATATCCATCCGAATCGAAACATCGAGCATGGACGTCGGTTCATCGGCGATCAGAAGATCGGGTTCGACCGTCAAGGCTCGCGCAATCGCCACGCGCTGTCGCTGGCCGCCCGAGAGTTCGAAGGGATATTTTTCTAGGTAACTGGCGGCGGGCCGCAAACCGACAGACTCAAGCAAAGCGAGAGCTTCCTGCTCGACGTCGGCCGAGGAGAGATGTGGCTTATGCAGAGTGAGAGGGCGCCGCAGATGATAGCCCACAGTATGCACGCTATTGAGCGAAGCAAATGGATCTTGAAAAATCATCTGAACCCTTGCCCCGTAGGCTTTACGGTCCGTACCGGAGCCCATGACTTGGCCATCGAGACTCATCGTTCCGCAATCGGGGATTTCTAAGCGGGTCAAGATCCGAGCCAAGGTGCTTTTTCCGCTGCCAGACTCTCCGAGGACCGCTAGAATTTCACCCTTTTTGATGCTGAGGTCGATGTCTTC
>CANJJY010000106.1 GCA_947474445.1 Oligoflexaceae bacterium | reverse complement strand
GGAAGTGCCAGCCGATGATTCCAAAACAACAATCAACGATTCCTCGTCCGATACTAAGGTCGTCGTGCCGGCACCGAGCGTCTCTCAATCCCGCAGTTCAGACTCACAATATATCCCTCCCGCTGATACAGTATCTCAGTCAGGCGATCTCGCTCCGCGATTGAAAGGCAATTGGATCAGCACCTGTCAGCCTTTGGACAGCTCGAGCCAACGCGCTTGGTATCAAAGAAGCAGTCTATTTTTCGAGAATGGGAATGAAGGAGTTCTAAGCCTCTCGATTTACAGCGATAATTCCTGCAGCAAAGCTCCTTCTGCGAGCGAACTGGCGAGCGCCCAGCTAGCCGCTAAAATCGACAAAGAATTTGGATTTCTCTTGGGTCAGGTTTACGCGAACCAATGGGTCGGCTTTGATTTATCGATCGCCGGAGAACCGACTGTGTTTCTTTCCGCTCGCATCGAAGGCAATGAACTGACGCTGACTCGCGCCTGCACGGCTGCGGCGATCAAAGCCAAATACTGCGATAAGATCTCGGGTGGAAAAGGCGACCAGCGGGCCTTAGATGAGCGGTACGTTCAGAAGTTTCAAAAGCGTTAATCCGGACGGCGGTGCGCACTATTCCCCGGAAGGCCATGCGACCGCCGCACGCAATGGATCAATTCTCGAAGGGTTCTGCTTCTTCCAGAAAATCGACAAACTTGAAGTTGACGAGTTCTTTAGCTGGAATAATCAGCATATCGCCATCGGTCGTGTCATCGTCTTCTTTCGTCGCCAGATAACTGCCTTCAGAATTGGCGCCGGGATGATAGTTGATGACTTGCCACATTTGTTTTTTTTCTTTGTCGAAAACTCGAAATGGTAACATAGCGCTCACACCTTCGTACCTTGTGTTTAATGAGGGTATTTCAAAAAGGCGATCTCTGCCGAGAATCACGTTCTTAAAAAAACTGGTGCTGTTTCAAAGACCCTGTCATTCGGTTTGAATTCCCAAGCGGAGATATGACCTATCAAGTTGACGCATCACTCTTCAACTTTTTCACTTTATGATGAATCGTCCGCGCCTTCACATCGACCGTCCGTTTCCGAATTAAGGACGGCAAAGATATCTCATAGAGTTGCTCTGTGACAATCTTTTCTAGGTTCGAACGGGTTAAACCGCGCTCCAGTAGATTCATCACCGTTTCAAACAGCGGAGCATGGCGAAAGGAGAATCTTCGTCCCGCAAAATCTACGACGACGCCGACGCGCGGTAGCCACGGGAATTTGCGCGAACGGCTCTTTTCACTGCGATCGACCCTGAATAAATTGACGATCATGACCGATCTCCTTGCTCAGACGTAAAAGGCCCTTGCCACGCGCGACGCTCACCCAGTCTTCTCCGCGCTGCTGCCCCCACTTCCACTGGCTTACGCAAACTGCTCAGAGCTTGCCACAGCTCTTCCTCACTGATCAAGTCAATCGGTCCACGCCCAAGCGACGCCAAGGTATCACTCTGGGCACAGGCCTGTACTGCATGATGGCGCGTTGAAAGCGGACACCAGGTGGCGGCATAGGTTGGGCCGTGGATCTGCATCGACGGGGTATCGACCGCGACCGCTACGTGACTTGGCCCGTTCGAGTTGCCGATGAAGAGGTCGCTGCGCGCGATGAGCGCCGCTAGTTCTCGAAAACTAGTGGCAGGCGCCAGCAGACTGGGCTGGAGGCAGCGTGCCTGAATGCCTTCGACAAACTCCTTTTCCCCTGGCCCCCAGATCCAGATCACCGTCGCTCCCCATTCGAGGCTCAGGCGATCGGCTAAACGAGCGAAGCGATCGAGTGGCCATTGCCGTTCGGCGCGCCGGTGGGTCGGACTTAAAACGATGCGAAGAGGCGCCTCGGCAAAACGCGGCTCTTCAGTCGACCAAAGATCGGTCCGGTGGGCATCGGCGGGGAACCAAGGCAGGTCCAGGGCTGGCGATTCTGGCTTCAGTCCAAGATGGGTCAGATAGCGAAACTTTTCGCTGACGATATATTCAACTTTTCCGCCCTGCGGTACGGTCTCGGTGAAAAAAAGCGACCGACGCGAAGGAAAAGCCAAACGTCGTGGTGCACCCGTAATCCTCGCATAGAGGGCGCTGCGAGGGTTGTACATAAAATCGAGGACCATATCGAAAGCGCCCGCACGGAGCTGCCGCAAAAGCTGCCATTCCTGGCGCCATGAAGCCTTGGGATCATAGACGATATGTTGGTCGAGATAAGGATTATCCTTGAGGATCAGGCGACCCATCGGATGAGTCATAAAACTGATATGCGCCTCGGGCCAGGCGCGCCTTATTTCTCTGAGACAGGGAGTCGTGAGGAGTATATCGCCGAGTTGACGAAGTTGAATCAAGAGGATTTTGGGAGCCACGTGCGGACCTCTCAGCAATCTAGAAGAAGGATGAAACCTTACAACAGATCGCTAGGGCCCATAACATGTCATTTAGATGGCCTCAAACCCTTGCGCGGTGCCGATCAGAGACCAACAATCTTGAAAGCGAGCTCGGCCAGTTCTTTGGCTCCCCGATAGCCGACCATCATGCCGATGGTGTCTGGACTGGCTTGCCAGGCGACGACGTTGAGACGGTCGGACGCATAGGCCTGATAAATAATACCTTGAAAATTACCTGGCGCCGAAGCGGGCAACTGATCGATCTGCCCCTTGTAGAAAAAGGCGAACAGCTTTTCTTCCGTGTTTTGCCCGGTGAACTGCACACCGAGGACCTTCGCTACTTCATAGTCGATGACTGTCGCGCCGTTGGTCGCCCAACCTTCACCTGGCTCCTGGAGCGTTTTTGGGGTGAAACCGATATCCGGGTAGTGCTTGAAGAAGTTATTGATCTCTCCGAGTTTGTCGGTTGGGAAATCGAGGCGACCTTCCGGGTCTTCCGTCATCACGATCGCTTCGTAAATCAAGGAATCGAGAGCCTTGAAAGGCGCTTTCTGCTTAGGCGCGAACAGGATGAAGCCGCCGTAGATAAACAAAGCGATGAGGCCAAACAGCACGGCAAACCGAAAGAAGTTACCTTTCAGCTCCGAGCGCCCGACACCCTCGATTTCAGCCGCTTCGGTATTGGCTCGCGTGGCATCATCTTCGACTAAGTCGTGGATGTCTCGCAGATTCTTCTCGTTGAGGTAAAGGCGTTGCCCTTCAATCTGCAATCGACCGCGACGGATACCGTAGTCGGTCGCGATTTCAGCAAGATTCAGTCTTTTTGCCGTTTCTTCGAAGCGCTTACGTTCTTCGGCGCTCAAGGTCTCGTCGAGATAGTCGGAAAGCTGGGCGAATAGGGTCTCTTCATCGGTCAATGCTGCCCCTGATTTATGTACCATGGACTCGTCTGCCCCCTCATGGCGATCACTATCGCACTATTGTTCGCCCTATCAGACAAAATTAAAAGCCAAGAGTCGCTGGCGACCCTGGGCTATATAGCGACGTGTTTCAATCTCGTCCATGCGCGTAATATCGCGCGTCTCATCGATGGTCAAACCGACGATATCGATGAGAAAGAGAACGGCACGGGTCGGCAAATCAAGGGTACGCAGCAAGGGAAAAAGCGAGTGCTCACTGCTTTGACCCTCTTGATTGACTTCGTGATGCAGCTCCCAGATGCGCCGCAGAAGCTGCTGGCGGATCGCACTGGCGTCGCACTTCAAAAGCTCAGGAATGCGCGGCACGATGGATTCATAGGTCTTGAAGACGAGGCGGTTGGCGATCTCTTCGCTCAAAGTCAGAGCAAACCCAAAGCGCAGGATGGTGTCTGCATCTTGGCAGAGAGTTTCGACGAAAAAGGCCGCAGCTCCCGCATCATATCTGCGCGCAGCATTCTGAGCCATGTGAGGCACCTCTGTCTCTGCAATTTTTATTAAGATTTTTCGAGTTTAACTTTATAGTTACATGGTAGCAATGAACCACCGGGGTGGCAAGCCGCGCAGCCGCCTTTTTCTCATGAATGGGATGAAACGCGCACCTCTATCACCCATGTATGAAAAGCAAAAACTCACTTTTTCCAAGGAACTGATAATGGACTGGACCCCGTGGCTCATCATCATCCCAGCGCGGCTCAGCGCGACTCGACTGCCGCGGAAGCCTTTGGCTGATCTGGGCGGCAAACCCCTGGTCGTGCGTGTGTTCGAGCGATTGGAAGGTATACAGCGCCAAGGGGCCGAAGTCCTCGTCGCCACCGATGCAAAGGAAGTGATGGACGCCTGCGCCGCCCACGGAGTCCCGAGCCAGCTGACGCGCGCCGATCACCCGAGCGGCACCGATCGTTGTGCAGAAATTGCTCAGAAGCGCTCACAAAAATTCATTTTGAATGTTCAGGGCGACGAACCATTTGTTCATCTGGAAGATCTCGAAGCCCTGGCTCAGAAGATGAGCCGGCATCAAGGCAAGATGGGAACTCTCATCCATCGCAATACAAAGCAGTCTGACTACGAAAATCCAAACTGCGTGAAGGCCGTGATCGACCAGGAAGGACGCGCTCTTTACTTCTCGCGATCGCCCATACCCTATTGTCGTGCTCCGGCGCGCTTTGATTTTTTTTGGCAGCATCTCGGCATCTATGCTTTTGCGCGTCAGACACTGCTCGATTTTTGCGCCCTTCCTCAGCATCCTCTCGAAAAAGCGGAAAGTCTCGAACAGCTGCGGGCCCTCGGGCACGGTCTCCCTATCCTGACAGCCGAAGCCCTGCATCCTGCACTCGGCATCGATACACCTGAAGATTTAGAGGCAGCTCGTGCGCGTTTCAATTAAAGTTCTGATGCTCGCCTGGCTCCTGATGGAGGCCCTTCCTGCCTCAGCCCTGCCCATCGGCTTTGGTCGTGGTCAAGGCGATCTTGACTATGAAGAGATCAAAACACCTCACTTCTATCTCTACCACGATAAGCGAGCGACGCGCGAAGCGCGCGCCATCATCGAAGCTCTGGAAGCCGGTCGTCCAAAACTTGAACAATGGCTCGGCGTCAACCGCGAGAGTCCTTTGCCCGTCATCGTCTCAGCGGTGACAGCGAACCCCTCTTTCGCCAACTTTATCGTCGATGCCGTCGAACTGCAGACCATGGGGCGCGGTGGGCGCGACCTGGCCTGGCATGAATACACGCACTCAACGATGTATCGACATCTCGACAATGTTTTTGGACCGGCGGGCAGCATCGTCCACTTGCCTTGGATGCCCGCCTGGTGGATAGAAGGACTGGCTGAGACGATGAGCGTGTCCGGCGGGTCCGATCAGCAGTACGGCATCGAACGATATTTTGCCTTAAACGGCGGCTGGCCCTCTTATGACAAGCTGCATAGCCTCTACGATGGCAACCGCTTCACGACGATAGGCTATGCGATATCGGGGGGCTTGGTTTCCTACATCATCCGCACCTACGGCGCGGAGAAACTACCCGCGATGCTGAAAAGTTTTTATGAATACAGCATGCCCTGGTGGTGGCCTTGGAGCTTTGTCCCCTTCAATAGCTTCATGCCGATGGATGAAGCCCTGCGTGAATATACCGGAAAAATAGGCTCCGAACTCTATGAGGAGTACAAAAAGTCGGCGACTCAGTATTGGAAGACGCAAAACCAATTGGTGAACTTCGGACCTGAAGAGGCTCCCGCCATCGATACGGCTCCGCCACCAGCTCCTTCATCGGCGCTGGCGCTGCCGGGTCAATCAGTGAATTTTAATGCCGCGACCCCCATGCAAAACCGAAATAAGAATCTCTACTTTCTCAACCGCGACGGTGATCGCGTTTTTGAAGCTGAAGTGGTGTGGGAGGGTGATCGCGTCAAGACCTGGAAGGAGCATCAGAGTTTGCCCGAGGGCGCGATGGTGCCGCGCGCGGTGAGAGACGATTTTCAGATTTATATGACAGGTGAATGGGATGATGAACATAATCCCGTCAGAAGCATCTGGCTCAAAAAAGGCGATGAGAAGCGCTTGCTCGTCAAACGAAAGGCTTATGTTTCCCAAATCTTTTTGAGTCGCGATAAGCTTATATGGATGGAAGAATTTATTGAACAGCAAAGACTCTGCTGGGTCCCTCGTGCCAGCGTCCTGGCCACAGACAAAGGTCGCCCCAAATCAGCCGTCCATTGCTCGCTCAAACCGACGTTCCCACGAGCGATGCAGTTCCTCGGTGCGCGAGCCGAAGCGAACGGTGATGTGGCAGAAATCTGGCTATCGCAAAGCGAGGAAACCAAGTTCGGGGATCGCTTCAAGATACTCCGCTGGCAAGCTGATACCGACACCACGTCCTATCTCCCAATCTCTGGCTTCGGCAAACCTCTGGCCATGGCCTTTTCAGCCGAGGGCCCTTGGCTGGCTCTGGCTGATCGCAGCTATCACTTCCTCAGACGCATTGACCCAGCGGGCGCATGTGTCGAAGAACGTGATCTGGCGGTGATGGTCGAGGGGCTGCATCAAAGCGAATCGGACAAGCTCGCCCTCATCTTTTGGAGCGAAAAGGGAACCCAAATGCTGCGCTTCAGTCCGCGCAGTTTACCGACCCGACCCTGTCGCCTCCACGATCAACCAACCTCGCCTCTGCAAGTGGGGCTTCGCTCCGCTGATCTCAGTGCCGGTGACGTGTTTAAACAAAACGATCCCTGGCAAGTGCGGAGCGATACTCAGATCAAGGCTGACCTCACCCTCATCGCCAACGCTCCTCTCCTCGGCGAAGCCGAAGCCGCAGCTCTCCCCTCGCCTCCCGCCGCCTGGCGGCCGAGGCCTGTTTTCGCCTTTCCTTGGATCGGTGTCGATGCCAAGGGCTATCAGATCGGCAGTCTTTCTGTTCCTCTGATGGATCATTTGCAGAATGAGACATTGACCCTTTCCGCTCTTTACGGCGTCGAAAGTCGCTTTCCTAACATCGAGCTCACCTTGGGCAGCAATCGCTGGGAAACGGGATTATCGCTGAGCGTGTTTCGTCGCCAAACTTGGAATGGAGTCCTTCGTAACGAGTCCTACTACTTCGATGAAAAAGGTTTTGAGGTCAATGCCGCACGCTACCTATCGATTCTCGGCGTGGGTCTGCGCGCAGGTTATAAAAATTCCTACATGGAGCCCTACCTCGGCGATCCTGCCGTCTGGGATGTCCTCGCTCACGGCTACCTCCGCGAGCTATCTCTCGGCTTAAGCAAATCCCAGCCCATTCCCGGCGCTACGCTCAGCTCATATGTGAATTCCAATCTCGCGACCAAACAATTCAATTCCAACTATGACTACGAGCAGCTCGGTCTCGGACTCAATCTCAGTATTCCTATCAGCGTTTTCGACAAGACGAC
The DNA here is from genome assembly GCA_947474445.1 of Oligoflexaceae bacterium. Classification (GTDB taxonomy): domain Bacteria; phylum Bdellovibrionota_B; class Oligoflexia; order Oligoflexales; family Oligoflexaceae; genus Oligoflexus. Next base: position 4,532 of record CANJJY010000106.1, on the reverse strand, counting down.
GACGCAATCCTGGGGAGTGTCCTACAGTCGCGTGCGGGGAACGCGTCGCAAGTATCTGCGGGAAGCCTATCGCCCTCTCCGTACTTTTGTACCGGGCAGCGGCGGTGGTCTCAACGAAATCAACCAACCCATCTTAGGACCGGGAGCTCTGACGACAGCGAAATATGGGGATACGCAGGCCCGTGCCCAATTTGCCTGGACCTACCCCGTGATCGAAGATATGGCCAAATTGATTCACATCGTGTACCTCCAGCGACTCGACTTTACTGCATTTTTCAACTACGGCACGGCTTGGAACAACAATATCGATCATCCTTCGATTTACGATGCGGTGCGGGCTCATGGTTACAATTTCGATCTCCAGGCCGATATCAAAGGCGTCAAAGTCAACCTGGGGCTTGGCACTGGGCAGGTTTTGGGCTACGACTTTGAAGTCTACTTCTTGTTTGGCTTCGATGCCTTGATCGATCAAGGCAAAAATTAAAGACGGGAACGCGCGGCTATGGGTAATACCTTCGGACAAGTTTTTCGCATCACGAGTTTCGGCGAATCGCACGGTGGAGCCGTCGGTGTGGTGATCGATGGCTGCCCTCCCGGCCACCGCATCGATCTCGATCGAGTCCAAGGCTGGCTCGATCGCCGCCGACCGGGTCAGAGTCATCTGGCAAGTCCACGCGCTGAACTCGATCGTGTCGAATGCCTGTCAGGTCTCGTCAATGGCATCACGCTCGGCACTCCGCTCACTTTGATCGTCCGCAATCAAGATATGAAACAGGATCATTATTCCGATCTCCAAGACGTCTATCGCCCCTCTCACGCTGATTTCACCACAGACGTGAAATACGGGCTGAAAGCCCCCTCAGGAGGAGGGCGCGCCAGCGCCAGGGAAACGATAGGTCGCGTCGCAGCAGCTGCCGTCGCCGAACAAGTTCTCGCCCAACTGATTCCTGGCTTTTCTGTCCTCGGCTTCGTCGATCGCGTCAAGGATGTACAAGCTGATGTATCAAAGGCCTCGACCTATACGCGCACCGATGTCGAAGCGCATCCTCTCCGCTGCCCCGACGAGAAGCAGCGGCCGGCGATGGAAAAGCTGATCGTCGAAGCACAGAAAGCTGGGGATAGCGTCGGAGGCACCATATTCTGTGGCATTCACCATTGTCCGGCCGGACTCGGTGAACCTGTTTTTGACAAACTCGAGGCTGATCTTGCGAAGGCGATGCTCAGCCTGCCGGCAAGCAAGGGCTTTGAAGTCGGAATGGGATTTGCTTCAACTTACCTCTACGGATCCGAGCACAACGATGCCTTTGTCAAAGAGGGTGAGAAGATTCGCACCGCGACCAATCGATCGGGAGGCATCCAGGGGGGCATCAGCAACGGTGAGTACATCTATCTCCGCGTAGGTTTTAAACCCGTTGCGACCATCTTCAAAGATCAGCAGACCGTCGATCGCCAAGGGCGAGAATTGACGATGAAACCCAAAGCAGGACGGCATGATCCCTGCGTCTTGCCGCGCGCCGTACCGATGGTCGAGGCGATGGCCGTTCTCTGCGTGATGGATCACTTCTTGCGCCAACTTGCTATTGATGCGGCGCGGGGACCTCATAAAATCTGAAGAGCGGTAAGTTTTGGGCCCGTCCTCCCGCGGCAGACATCATGATCGGCCAGGAAATTATTGGGTCTAAAGAGTGAGAAATATTCTCAAAACAAATTTCTCAAGGATGACTCCCCTCCTTCGCCGATAAAGTGTGTAAGGAGTCCCTATGCCAACATTCATGATGATCATCAGCACTCTGAGCCTGCTCATCGCCTGTAACGGAGCTCAATTGAAGGCTCCGCATCAGACCGAGTCGGGATTATTCGGTCATGCGAGTGCCGAGAGCAGCGCGATGAAAGATGGCTCTGCGGATGAGGGGCAGGGCAGGCCCGGGGACTCGGTCGATCCGGGCGAATCGGCCGATATTGGCTCAGAAAAAGTAGTCATTCCAGGCCAAGTCGCGGGCTCCTACCTGAGCTGCGTCTACGAACAGGCTCCGCCTGAAGCGCCGGTCGAACGCACTCAAGAAGTCTTCTGCTCGGTCCGCTCTCACGCCAAACAAGAGATGATCGATATCTACAGTCTCAACTACGGGATTGAGTGGGAATTTGATGGCGTCAGTAGCCTCGCTGATCGCATGCTGACGTTCCCTCTGCTCGGACATCGCCAGTATCATGCCCGCTTTCTCTTCACGGATTTAGAACCCGAAGAAGGCAAAGAACTCTTAGCCAAAGGCCGTATCAGAATCCGTTTCACTTCCGACAAAACTCTGGTGGCTTCCGGAATCTCACCCTTGCTTCCTTTACCTTATAGCTGGCTGCGGCTCGACGGTGGCGCCCTGCCTGGCAATGCTTTTATCGGCGGTGGGGAATGCAACAACACCATTCCGCTCGGCATCTGCCGCATCGCGCGCGGCAAAGGTCTTTATCCGGGCAAACTCACACGCCATTATTTGGATCCTAATTTCACGCGCTGCTTATCGACGGCAGCCGATACTCCACAGATCCTCAGTGCGTCTTACGATCCTCCGGATCCTAATCAACAGAATCTACCTACGGATGCGATGATCATTCCTCAAAAGAATGGAGGGTCGTCCCTTCGTTGGGTGAAGGCAGAGGCTGGCGCAATCCCTGCCGATGCTTTGGCAGCCGGTCGAGACGAAAATGGTAAGGTGCTCTATCTCTGTCGCAATCTCGAAGCCGGCCCCGCCGCGCCGGGCAGCATATGCACAAACAACACGTCTGGAGAGCCGGCCCCTGGCTATATTGCCGAGGGCAGCAAGAGCTGCATCCACGAGTATTTTGGCCAAGCTCGAGCGCGAGGGACGTATGAAATCCTGGTTCTTTTACCCAAGTAAGAGGATCGAGCCACGTGATCTTTTGCCTCTGATTATAATCCCCTAGCACTCTTCAGCGGCATGGTTTGCCGCAAAAAGAGGTATTTAACGCTCCAAGAAAACATAACTAGTAACGAGTCCCTCACTCGATATAGAACAGCCGCTGATAAATATGGGTGTTCGAAAAGCGCAGCTTCGATCTATGCCAAATTATCTCCTTCGATATCGCAGGATCGATACCGCCTGACATGCTCGATGCGACAAAAGAGGGATAGCCTTTTGGAAGCGCTGTCACAGAACTTCGATCGATTGGTTGAGCCTGATATGGACCTTAGTCTCCGTGATACCAAAACACTGGTACTCAAGACATGGACGGAACGCGTTCTCGGCGACGAAGCAAAACTTCAGCGCACTGATGTCGAACTTCCTCTCTTACGCGCCTATATGCCCAAATTCTTAGATGCTCTCGTGCTTCGCATTCACAGCCAAGGTCCAGGCGCAGACTTCACAGCCAAGATAGAACTACCCGCTGAACCGGGCGAAATCATAGATTTGGCGGAAATACTGCGTGAATATGCGCATCTTCGTTACTGTCTCATTCGAATCTGTTCGAACCTTAGGCAAAACTCTCAGGCTGCCGCTGTCATGCATGAAGCGATCGACGAAGCCATGACGCGAGCTGCGTTGACAACGAGCAGCTATCAATCGCTGCGAGAAAGCGAGCAACGCTTTCGCCAGTTGGCGGAGAATATCGAAGAGGTATTTTGGCTTAAGGATCCTTACAAGACCAAACTCCTCTATATCAATCCAGCCTTTGAAAAAATATGGGGCCTTCCGCCCGAGCATTTTGTCGGGAATCTCGGCGAAAAATTTTTGGCTGTCGTTCATCCTGACGATCGTCAGCTCGCCTTGCAGTTCTGGGATCAGCAAAAGCAAGGCAAGATCACAGGCTGCATCTACCGCATCATCCGTCCTGATGGACAAATTCGGTGGATTTCCGATCGCGCTTTCCCCGTTCGCGATGAACAAGGCCATCTCATTCGGGTCGCTGGGCTGGCCGAAGATATTACCCATCAAAAAGCCAGTGAAGAATCTTTGCGACAAAGTGAAAATCGCCTCCAGCGCCTTTCGGATTCTAATATCATCGGCATCGTCACGATGGAAAGCAACAGCACGATCCTGCTCGCCAACCAGGCTTTCCTTGATATCGTCGGCTACACTGAGGACGAGCTGAAGCAGGGGCGGATCAAGCTTGCCGAGCTCACCTATCAGGAGGTGGGTGGAGTACAGCCTGATATGCTGGGCAATTTGGGCGTCACAGGCACATCACTTCCTAAGGAAATTGAGCTGATTCACAAAAATGGTCAGCGTCTGTCCGTGCTCGCGGCCACCGTTCTACTTGATGGCACGCCCGCTCGGATGATGAGTCTGATCGTAGATCTCCGCGATCGCAAACGCTATGAGGAAGAACTGCGTCGATCGCAGAGCGCTGCCGAGCAAGCCAATTATTCAAAAAGTCTTTTCCTAGCTCACATGAGTCATGAGATCCGAACTCCTCTCGGTGCTATTCTTGGATTCAGCGAGCTGTTGCGCAAACCTAATCTTGGCGCTCACGAACGACTGCAGTTCGTCGATACGATCGCACGCAATTCAAGAGAGCTC
>CANJJY010000105.1 GCA_947474445.1 Oligoflexaceae bacterium | reverse complement strand
CCCCTGTGGCAAACGACGGCGGCGTCCTCGGTGCCCGATCGCTGGTATCTCATCGGTCGGCGGAACCTCAAGAGTAACAACTCGTGGATGCACAATCTGCCAAGCCTCAAGCGCAGTCGAGACGCCTGTTATGTGATGATGCATACCGCTGATGGGGAAAAGCATGGGATCGCCGACGGGAGTCAAGTGCGGCTCTCGACGGCGGTGGGCAGCATTGAATTGCCCGTGTCTCTGTCGACGCGCATCATGCCCGGCGTCGTGAGCGTACCCCACGGCTGGGGTCATCATCGGCCAGGAACCAAGCTCGGTCTCGCGAGGCAGAATCCGGGCGTGAGTCTCAATGATATTATGGATGACAGCCAGACCGATGCTTATTCTGGGAATGCTATCCTCAACGGCCAGACCGTGCGCATCGAAGCTTTGGCTCGCTTGACTCCTTAAAGAAGAATCGTTCCAGCTGGACGGGCGAGCGACGCGGGTGTGGTGCAAAATTCTCGCGAGCTCGTCTTTTAACTCCAGCAGGCTGGCTGCAAATCGGCTAAAATCTATTTCACAGAGCAGCGCGTGTCTAAGTGTCTGGGTATTTTAGTGAGGCGAGCAGGGTATGTCGAAGCCAGTTCTCCGTCCCGAACTCAAGCAAGGTCTGCGGCGGCTCGTGATTAAAATCGGTTCTGCCGCCTTGGCCAATCCTGAAACAGGCGTCGATCAAGTGAGGATCGCGCAGATCGTTGCGGATTGTCAGCAGCTGCTCGCCGCAGGGATCGAGGTGTGTCTGGTCAGTTCGGGCGCGATTCAGATCGGGCGCAAATACTTGAAGAAGCCCGAAGTCGAAAGCATGGACTATCTCCAAGCCTGTAGCGCCATCGGTCAACCTCTGCTCAAAAGCTGCTATGCGGAAGCCTTTCGCAGTCATGGGCGAACCAGCGCACAAGTCCTCCTCACGCACGAAGACATCGGCAATCGGCGGCGTTCCCTCAACCTCAAGAATATGATGAAAAGGTTGATGAACGCGGGCGTCACGCCGATTCTCAATGAAAACGATTCGGTCAGTTTTGCCGAGATCACCGTCGGTGATAACGATCAGTTGGCGGCACGTGTCACGGAAATGATCGAGGCCGACTGCCTCGTCATCCTCTCGACTCCGGACGGTCTCTACCCGAGTGATCCGGGTGATGGCCCCGCCCAGGCTATTTCTCATATCAGCTACAAAGATTCCTTCGATAATTTTAGTCTCGTCGGCAAATCGGCCGCCGGTCGCGGGGGTATGAAGACCAAGCTGGAAGCGGTCCGCAAGCTCACGGCGCTGGGCATTCCCGTTATCATCGGAACGTTTAAGAAAGAGCATCCAGTCCTCGCGGCTTTAGCCGGCGGCGGCACCTATTTTGAAGAAAGTCCGCAACCTGAAAAGAGCGGAAGGACGCGTTGGCTCCTCGCCAACGCGCGCCTCGGCGCTTTGGTCAAAGTCGATCGCGGTGCGGCGGATGCCCTCCTCCGCAATAGCTCGCTGCTGCCCTCCGGCATCATCGGCGTGGAAGGTAGTTTTGGACGCGGAGATTGCATCAAGATTATCTGCGGCCGCGAGACGATAGGTACGGGGCTCGCCGAATATGCAGCGGCGGAAATGCGGAAAATTTCTGGCTGTCAGAGCGATGAGATCGCCATGATACTCGGCTATTGTTCCTCCAAAGTCGCCGTGCATCGCGATAACCTGGTCCTCAAAGAAAGGGCTAAACATGGGCATAAAAATACCGGTTGATCAAGAGCCGAGCGGATCCTTGCACGTGGCAGATCTTGCGCGTCTGGCGCAGGCGACGACGCCGCGCCTGCGGATGGCCAGCGAAACGGCGCGAACGCAGAGCATCCTCGCCATCCAATCAGCGCTGATCGAAAAAACGGCCGCGATACTGGCTGCCAATCGCGAGGATGTCGAGGATGGTCGACGCGCGTCCCTGTCCGCTGCTCTCCTCGATCGGCTCACGCTGACGCCGGCGCGCATCACCGCCCTGGCGGCCTCCCTCGAGACGATTGCGAGCAGTCCTGCCGTCGTCGGCGCGATCGAACAGCGTAGCCTCAGACCGGATGGCCTTGAAATCCTGAAGACCCGCATTCCTCTCGGCGTGATCGGTGTGATCTTTGAAAGTCGCCCCAATGTTCTCATTGATTGTGCCGCGCTCGCGATCAAATCTGGCAACGCGATCCTTCTCAAGGGAGGAAGCGATGCGGGCCGCAGCAATGCGATTCTGGGAAGCTTGGTCCGCGCTGCGATCGCTCCTTTTCTGCCGGCAGATTCGATTCAAGTGATCCCGGCAGGGGATAGGCGTCTGACGCTGGAAATGGTGCAGCTGAACGGACTGATCGACCTCATCATTCCGCGGGGCGGAGAGGGACTGATCCGTATGGTGCAAGAAAACGCGCGGATTCCCGTCATCGCCCACGCCAAGGGTCTTTGTCATCTTTATATCCATGCCGACGCCGATGTCGACCAGGCGATCGCCATCACGATGAACGCCAAGACGCAAAGGCCTGGAGTTTGCAATGCGGTCGAGACTCTGCTGGTGCACGACGCGTTGGCAAAGACGCTACTTCCGCCGCTGATGGCCAAGCTGCTCGAGGCCCACGTCCAGCTGCGCGTGGAACAGCCGCTCTTGGATCTCTATCCTCAGCTGGGGCTCACCCTCGCCACACCCGAGGATTGGGATATGGAATATCTCGATCTGATTCTCTCGATCAAACTCGTGCCTGATGAAGATGCGGCCATCGCCCACATCCAAAAATACGGAAGTCATCATACCGAAGCGATCGTCGCCCGTGATTCTGCCGTCATCGGCAAATTTGAAACAGCCATCGATGCGTCCTGCATAGCGGTCAATGCCAGCACCCGTTTTAACGATGGCGGAGAATTGGGGCTCGGTGCCGAGATCGGTATTTCTACCTCCAAACTGCATGCTTACGGTCCTATGGGAGCGCGCGAGCTCACCACGAGTCGCTATGTGCTGCACGGATCCGGACACTGTCGCCGCTGAGGCGACCTCGCCCGCCTTATTTCAAGGTAATCATTGCATTCACGCGTCAGTATTATCGGGCCTCTGCCGATGAAGCTTTTTGGATGGTTTTATCCAGAAGTGTACCCGGACCAAGAGCTTCATGCGATTATGAGTGCGATCGAAAACAGATTAACCCCGATGCAGGGCGGCCTATGCCTGGCTTCCTGCGTGGCCTTGATTCTGGGCTTGACCATCGGTCTCACCTTTTCAAAGACGGCGATGCTGGTAGTCACCAGCCTTGATTATCTATCTTCGCTGCTCTTCCTTGCTCAAGGGAGTTCGCGCTTTCTCAAACGAAAATACGCTTATTCCCGCAAGGAAAAGATCCGTGATGTGCTGGTGGCCATTCCTCTGTCTCCTTTTATCTTTAATCCTAAGTTAGGCTTGTTGGCGGCTCTCCTCGGTGCGATCAAACTCATAAAATTCAGGGAAGTAGCGACCTACATCCGCTTCAAGCGCGAAAATCTCGAACTCAAGCGGCATCATACTCTTCTGCTCGGAGCATTGGCCTTCGCTCTCTCGATTCATACGATCGCCTGCTGTTGGATTAGCATCAACCCGACGACCGATACCGATCTCACGACGATATATGTGAAAGCCATCTACTTTATCGTCACCACGATGGCGACGGTCGGCTACGGTGACATCACCCCTTCGACCAATATGGGCCGACTCTTTGCGATGCTCATCATGATCATCGGCGTCGGTGGATACTCCTTGCTGGTTGCGCAGATTTCCAAAACCTTGCTCGAGCACGATAAGCGCAAGACTCAAACCCAGTATCGCCTGGCGGTTCTCGAAAGCTTTCTGAGGCACTACGAGATACCTGTCGCCTTGCAAAAATCTGTCTACGGCTTCTATAACCATCTGCTCTCCCATCAGATGAACGACGTCGAAGAAGAGATCCTCAATACGCTCCCGACGGCCCTGCAGAGCGAACTGAAGATATACATGAACGTCAAGCCTCTCGCTCATGTATCTCTCTTTAAAAATTGCGAAGCATCCTGCATCATCGAAGCCTCGGGCTATCTTGAACACGTTTACTTCTCGCCCGGCGAGACCATCGTCGCCAAGGGTGATACCGGGGCCGAGATGTTTGTGGTCGGCCATGGATCAGTGACGGTCATCAAAAACGAAGCCGTCGTGGCGATCCTCCACGATGGCGATTGCTTCGGCGAACTATCACTCATCTTTGACGGCGTCCGCCAAGCGACCATCAAAGCCAAAAGCTACTGCGATCTTTTCAAGCTCTCGCGCGAAAATTTCCAAAAGCTGGTGAGGACCCATCCTGAGCTCAAGAAGAACATCGACGCGCTGGTCGCCAATCGGCAGGAATAGGGAGATTTCTGCGGTATCGCTCCCGCTCGCCGGTTTCACTCCCGGCTTCCCCTTTTTTTCTGGGCGTTCATATATTATCGAGTAAAAACATAGGCTTGAAGTAGGTCCTTGAGGTCCGGACGAAGGCCGTCGAGCTTCAGGATGACAGGGAAGATTCTCCATGCTAGGTAAGGCGGTGCGCGGGAACTCCGCTTTCGCCGGTAGGACAGACATAGGGTAAGAACTGATGAGCAATGCGAAAAAGTTAAAATCAATTCGACGGATTAAAGAGCGGGCCAGTGAAATCAGGCAGGGCAGCCATATATCGATCGCTAAATCTCTGGATTTGGCGGCTCGTGAACATGGTTTTCGCGACTTTCTCCACGCGAAAGATGAAATCCCCAAACTGCAGGCCAGCCAAACTCCGATGATTGATTATTCTCTGGTAAAATACGTAGAAATCCTTCCCGTCCCTGAGAGCTGATTATTCCTCCGAAGTTTTAAAGGCCTTTCTCTTTGTCTCGTCGATCGCTACTGTGCAGGAGGAATTTAACCAGTCAGTTGAAAATCAAAGGAAACCAAATGAAGTCTAAAAATATGTATTCGCTCTCATCCTTGCTCTTGGCCACCGCTGTGACTTTGTCTGTGTCCGCCCGCGCAGCCGAGCCGGCACCTTCGCCCACGGCGGGTCAGCAGGCAAAGGAAGGCTGGCAGGATGTGAAGAAGGGAACTAAAGAACTGGCGGCTGGTGCGGGGACAGCGGCTGAAAATGCCGGAAAAGATGTGGCCGCCGGCGCTAAGAAGTTGGGCAACAAAATCAAAGCGACGACCTGTCCCGTCGTGGGGAACCAGGCGACAAAGAAATATTATACCAGTGCCGACAAGGATTACCCGCGGATCTTAGACGGTGAAAAAGTATTCGACACGGATTTACGCGAATGCTTTCTGTCTGAAACGGCTGCGGCAGAAAAAGGCTTCAAAAGAGTCGGCGGCTGACCTTTTTTAGTCCATGGAGGAAGAGCCTGAGGGAGGACTCCCGTCCGGCCTGGCTCTTTCTCTCCTTTTTAGAGCCTGTCTCAAAAAGGGGATATCAAGGCGCGCGGAAGAAAAAAACCGGAGTTTACATACGGTAAATGAGGATTTTTTTCTGACAAGCAACGAAGAGATCGCATTTTAGAGCCTGTCTCAAAAAGGGGATATCAAGGCGCGCGGAAGAAAAAAACCGGAGTTTACATACGGTAAATGAGGATTTTTTTCTGACAAGCAACGAAGAGATCGCATTTTTGAGACGGGCTCTAGGAAGAAACATCTGCGAAGTTGCCCCCTCCTCATGCTAGGCTACATAGTTTAGTGCCTGTCCTAAAAAGTTGATATCAACCCTTCGAGGGGCCGATGTGCTGAAGCTTTTATTGAAAACGCTCCGCTCCAGCGATTGGTCGGAGGCCCTCGATTTTATTTCGCCAGCCTTCTTTGAAGTCGTCCCTCTCATGGCTATCGCGCGGCTCGTCGCGACGATGAGCCGGAATTTTGCGAGGCGCGAGCCTGCGCTTGAAACACATCGTCAATGGCAGTTGCAACTCGCGTCTCCCGATCTTTTTATCAAGGTTTCTCCAAATTCCGGGCCCATAAGCCGAGGTTCTGATCAAGAAAACACCGATCGCGGGCAGGCTTTACTCAGTCTCTATTTCAAAATTATTCACCATGAAGGCAGCTGTTTTCTCGATCTCAGATCGCGCAGTTTTGCCCTCGCCAGCGACTGCTGGCAGTGGCAACCCGCGGCGTGGATCCATACCTGGGATCCTATTTTTCGTCTCGCCATGGCGGACATCTACGCCGGCTACTACGGCCAAGATCCGGTGCGGTTTGAGCAGGGTTTAAAGGCACTTCAGCTCGAACATGCGCGGGCCCTCTTCATGGAACAATTTGGAGATGGATCGAGCGAGACTCTGGTTTTTGATCTCCATCGATTCAAGACTTCCTTTCACAAGATCTTTATTTCATGTCGCGATCATGGAACCCAATTGCATCCTGATTTTTTTGCACTGGGTATGCTGCTGTTTAGCCTCTATGAACACGCGGCCGCGCTTGGGGTGCCCCTTTCTCCGGGGCGGGCCTATCAAGAGGCGATGGGGGAGACACTCTTATGATGCGTATAGCCGTCGTCGGAGCCTCAGGGTTTGTGGGACGCGCTCTGCTTTTGCATCTGTTGGATGAGACGAACTATCACGTGACGGCGATCAGTCGGAATGTGATGCCACTGGTGCATCCCGATGCGGCGACGCGTCTGCGATGGATACCCTGCGATTTGCATAATTTGAAAGAATTGGAAGAAGCTCTCGCGGAGCAAGAGGCGGCGGTCTATCTCATTCATTCGATGCTACCGACCGCGCGTTTGAATCAAGGGAATTTCGCCGATTTTGATCTGAGTCTGGCCGATAACTTTGCACGCGCGGCGGGTATGGTGGGAATTCGGCACGTCGTCTATCTCAGTGGCCTCATTCCCGAGGGCATCCAGCTCTCGGAACATTTGCAGAGCCGCCTCGAAGTCGAGCAGGTCCTGCGCTGCTACCTCCCTCTCGTCACCAGCCTGAGGACAGGTATCATTATCGGAGCAGCAGGTTCGTCGTTTACCATTCTCGTCAATCTCGTGCGACGGCTACCTTTCATGCTCTGCCCTAAGTGGACCGTCAATCGCTGTCAGGTGATCAGTTTGCCCGATGTGGTCCGCACCATCAGCCGATGTTTGAGCGAAGCCCCCTTGCAGGGGCAGACCTGGGATTTGGGGGCGGAACCGCCGATCAGTTACCTCGATATGATGAAGGAAACCGCGCGCCTTCTCGGTCTGCGGCGCTGGTTTCAAACCCTTCCGCTCATGACGGTGGGCCTCTCGCGGCTGTGGGTGAGTCTCGTTTCGGGGGCCCCTAAAAACTTGGTTTATCCCCTGGTCGATAGCCTCAAGACTTCGATGCTGGTGCGCAGCACGCACAGGTTTCCTCCGTCCGAACCGCCCTTTGAAAATTTTCCCGAAGCCGTCGAGCGATTGCTGCTGGAAATGCCCAAGAATGAAGAGCAGAGACCTCATGCCTTTACCTTGCGACTGTTTAAGGGGAAACAAAAGTACGTGCGATCGATCCAGCGTCTCCCTTTGCCGGCTGGCAAAGACGCGAGCTGGGTCGCCGAAGAGTATCTGCGCTATCTTCCGCAGCTCATGCCTTTTCTCATCAGGATCGTGCGTCAGGGCTCGATTGTGCATATGCGGCTCAAGCTCGTGGAGATCGATCTCTTGACGCTCCGCTACTCACCCGAGCGCAGTCGCCAGAATCGGCAGGTCTTTTATATCGTCGGTGGCTTGCTCTTCAGTCGAGGGCGCTTGCGCGCGCGGCTTGAAATCCGCGAGACCCTCGGCGGCAAAGCCTGTTTAGCGGCGGTTCACGACTATCGGCCCGCTTTACCCTGGCCCATCTATCGCTGGAGTCAGGCTGAGGTGCATCGCCTGTTTATGAAAAGGCTAGCGGCTCACCTCGCGTCTGAGAGGGTGGTCTGAACGCTCTGACGTAGATAGAATGGGGGAGAGGCGAAGAACCCACGCAGACAAATGGGCCACGAGCATCTTGCTGATGCAGGAAAAACGATCCTGTCGTACAAAATCAAACTGAACTCGATGGGATACTTAAAAAAATGAACGAAGCGCGTCACTGATTACGGTAAAACATGCAAAAAACATCTTCGAAGGATCCTTTGGCGGGTATCACCCTTGAAGCTCTGCTGACAGAACTAGTCGCCCACTACGGTTGGCTTCAGCTCTCCGAGCTCGTACCCATCAATTGCTTTAAAAAAGACCCGAGTCTGAAGTCGAGCCTGACTTTTCTCCGGCGCACGCCCTGGGCCCGCACCAAGGTGGAAAAACTCTTTATTCAGTTCAAGGCGGAGGCGCAGCATGAAGCTTGATCCGACCGATCTTTATAAGATAGCGAATATGGAAATGCCTTTTGGCAAGTACAAAGGGCGCATTCTCCTCGATCTGCCGGAAGCCTATATTTCCTGGTTCAGCCGCGAAGGCTGGCCCGCAGGGGAGTTGGGGCGCCTGCTTGCGCAGCTCTACGATATTAAAATCAATGGACTCTCGCATCTCATCGCGCCGCTTCGGAACAAGCTGCCGCCAAGCCCTTCGGCATGACTCCGCGGGGCGTCGATGTCGATTTTATCCTGATCGATTTTCAAACGACGGGAACCCAAGCGGATGAGGCTTATATCATCGAAGCGGGATGGGGACTTTATCGCGCCGCGCAGGACCCCTTGCAAGTTGACTGGCAAACCCGTCTCATCGCTTTGCCCGAGGATTGTGTTCTCCCACCCACGATTCAAAGGCTGACCGGTCTCGGGAGAAAAAACGAGCCGGCCGCGACTCACACCTACCGAGAGGTGGGGCAGGAACTGGCGGCCTTTCTCGCCGCGCATCCGGCGGTGCCTCTCCTGGTCCACTATGCGCGCTTTAAAATTCCCTTTCTCGAACGGCTGCGACGCGATCAAGGGCTGCCGCCCTGCGATTGGAAAGAGCGGACTCTCTGTACCTTTCAGCTGGCGAAGACCCTCATCCCCCAGATTAAGTCGCACAGTTTGCGCGCCGCCTCGGGCTACTGCGGCTATTCCCTGCAGGCTGAAAAGAGAGCGCGTGATCACCTCATCGCGACGGCTTGGCTTTGGCGTGCCCTGCTGAAAGAAATGATCGCTCTGGGCATTTCAGACGAGCCGGATCTGACAGCCTGGCAGCAGCTCAAAATCAAGCGCGATGCTTTGCCCGCGCTCTATCCGACCGAGCTTCGCCAAAAACGCCTGGATCTTCCGGCGCTACCCGGCGTCTATTTCTTTAAGGATCAGTCGGGACGTATTCTCTATGTGGGCAAGGCGCTCGAGCTCAAGCAGAGAGTGAACAGTTACTTTCGCGGAAAAAAGAGTCGGGGGAGTCGCCTGAATGAGATGCTGGCGAGGGCCTCAGATTTTGATTTTGAAGTGGTGTCGTGCGAACTCGAAGCTCTCCTGCGCGAAAGCGATGCGATCAAGCGCCATCGTCCGCCTTACAATCGTTTGCTGCTTTCCACAGGGCGTTCGATCACCTGGGTCAAACCTCTGGGTCCCTTGGTGCAGAGCTTTCCCAAAGGTGAACTCGGTCCTCTGAGTGCGCTTTGGAATTGGCACTTTCTCGGCCGCATTTTCGGTTTTGCGGCGGCTGGGAGCGAACAAGAAAAATGGATCGCAGGCCTTAAACCAGGCGTGCTCGCAGGAGCCATCGAACTCTTTAAACAGAAGTGGAGCCCGGGTGGCGAGGATCTCTCTCATGCTGCCCAGCTTATCTGGCGAGCAGAACGGGATAAGCGCCAGAAAAGAAACTGGGCGCCTCCCGAAGAGGAAGCGATTGAGACTGAGGTCGAAGCCGAGGAAACCGCCCTCGAAGATCCAGCCGACGCAGATGAAGACCCGCCTCTCAGTCCTGAAGATATGGCCCTTTGGATAGAACACAGCATCGCGCACCTCGCCTTTCAACTCTATCGGGGACGATGGCTGCTGCGTCTCATGCAAGCACGTATTTTCTGGAAAGCGACGAGCGATGGTAAAGCTTCGCTTAAAAAACGTTCAAAAAAGCAGGCGGCCCCGATCTGTTTAAGTCTCGATCGCGGACGCTATACTTTCGTTCAAGAGGAGGTCATTGACACGGCCGCGAAGTCGCGTGAGTCAATTTCTTTCCAGGAAAGACGCCATTTTCTCGATCTTCCCACCTATGATCGCCTCAATATTATTTATCGAGAACTCAAGCTGGGCCTTAGGCGCGGCGATGAAATCCGTTTGATTTTGGCGTCGGGTTTAAACCTCGACAGTAGGCAGCTCAAGGATTTCCTCCTCTAAGACATCTTCCAAAGACCCGTTAACATGTGAAAAATTGCCTGAATCATAAAGGCTTACATTAGTTTTTCGAAATTGAATCGGCCAGCCGATCAAATATCTTGCCCACAGAGAAGCTTGCACAAAGGAATTCAATATGTTTGTACGATTCACGGCTTATGCCTTCGTTAGTGCGATCGCTGTTTCAACTGTGGCAAAAGCAGATTTTTTGCCGCCTAACGATCTAGCGAAAGAAGACGGGCTGCTTCGCGATGCAAATCTGACCGAAGCTGAGTTCAACCGCATTATCGATGTGGCTGAAACAGTGATTGGCAGCAAGATTGCCGACCACTTCCAGGCGCAGCTTAAAGTGAATCGTCTGTGGACCGATACCACCGTCAATGCCAGTGCTATTCAGTTCGGTACGCGGTGGGAAGTGAACATGTACGGGGGGCTCGCACGCCGCCCCGAGATTACGCAGGATGGCTTTGCTCTCGTCCTTTGTCATGAAATTGGCCACCATCTCGGCGGCTATCCTTTCCGTTCCGATTGGGCGGCAAATGAAGGCGAATCCGATTATTTTGCCTCGCACGCCTGTCCCCGCATGATCTGGAAGGACGATCTCGCCGTCAACGCCACCTTCCGCGACACGGTCGAAGCTGCACCGAAAGCTCTCTGCGATCAGGTGTGGACGACGGTTGAAGATCAAAATCTTTGCTACCGAGTCATGACGGGAGCCAAATCTACCGCGGATATGGCCAGCGTCCTGGGCAACAGCAAAGCGTCTTGGGCCACGCCTGATAAGAAAGTTGTGAATCGGACCGATAACAACCACCCTGCCGGGCAATGCCGCCTCGATACCTATGCAGCAGGGGCGTTGTGCACCAAGACCTTTGATGAAGCCGTGATTCCGGGCAAAGACCTCGGCTGGAGCCGTAATGGCAAAGATGGTGAACGAGCCGCCACTCAATACAGCTGCACGCAGTTTGAAAATTTTCAACTCGGCTTCCGACCTCTATGCTGGTTCAAGCCTGCCCTGAAGGCTGGCGATACGCTATAATTCAAGAGTGCGATCGGGATCTTAAAGGGTCAAATCCAATAGAGAGAGGACCAGCTGAAACCTACGCCCCAGCGAGTTCTCTCCCTTGCGCCGATGGAAGGTTTTACGACCTTCCCTCTGCGCCTCTGGATCTATTTGGCTTCGCAGCCGACTCATATGACAACTCCCTTCCTCCGCGTGACCCGCACTTTTCCCGAGCATGATATTCCCGCTGACTTCGCTCCTGAGCTCTACCAGCTGCGGGGCGCGTTTCCCTATCAGCTGATCCCCCAGTTGATCACGGGAGATCCTGAACAATTTCTCAGGACGGCCGCGCTGCTTCCTCCCGCCATCACGTCGGCGATTGAAATCAACTGTGGCTGTCCTTCGCCGAATTCCTTGGGCAAATCGGCCGGCAGCGGCATGCTGCGGGACGCCGCGATTTTTGGTGAGACCATCGCTCGGCTGCAGGCTGAGCTCGGAGCGGACCGACTTGCCGTGAAGATGCGGCTCGGAATCGATCGGCCGGATGAATTTCCTGCGCTCTTGCAAGCGAT
>CANJJY010000104.1 GCA_947474445.1 Oligoflexaceae bacterium | reverse complement strand
TGTCTTCATTAAGAACGCGAGTCAAAATGAACGCAATCACATCGCCACAGTCTTACTCCAATATATGCTCAGAAGTGCCTTGAATCACCGACTGATGCATATTGATCCGCATTTGGCGAATTTCATAGTGTCCGATAATAGACTGACAGTCCTCGATTTCGGAGCGGTTGCGGAAATTCCGATGGATGCTTTGCAGATGTTTAAGCGTGTGTTAGTCAGTCGATACAAAGGTGATGCCAAAGACGGCTATGGCGCCATGTTGGAGTTAGAAGTATTTTCACCAGAATATATGAACTTTGAGACTTTCCAAGAGAAGTTTGCGAATGTCTTCTTCTCACCCTTTAATGATGATAGGGAACGCCTCTACTTCGATGAGGGGCAGATCAGCTTTATTCAGACTTTGGTCAGGGCAGGCTTGACCCGCAAAGTCAAGACAGATCCTCGATATTTCTTCATTATCACGGTCTATTCTTTCCTCGAGGAAATTATCGCTGTAATAGAAGCACATGTGAACTGGCGTTCAATTTTGGGAGAAGCTCTTTTGAATGTTGGTTGGATAGATGAAGAACCTTCATCTACTTTATCAAAAGCTCTTTAATCGAGTCCTTTAAGGGTCGTAACTCTCGAAAATTCAGTATTATAGGGCACTGGCCTACGTTTCATCTCTCGCTACGGGATGGAGCAAAGCAGGCATCTCAACTAACTACCTATAATCACTTCTAGAATTCTTTTTCCCTCGTTAAACTCACTCCCGAGCGTCTAGGAACATCCTCCTCGAATCCGTATTTAAATCAATAAAATCAATATGATATGCGGGGATAGCTTCTTGCTATGAAAAGCCTACAAGGTTCATATTCGATCACGAAAGCGGGCAAGCGGTTGAGGCTGTCTCAGATAACCACCACGGAGAGTATGCGCGATGAAACGGACTAGACTTAGAATGAGCATTTTGGATGTCCTGGCCCTAACCCTAGGTCTATTTGTGGGACAAGCCTGTAATGATGCTCTCTACAGAGAAGACAAGCGTACGGCAGGCGAGCCATCAGCGCAAGAAAGTAAGAATGCTGCCACGGCAGATTCTCAAAGTGCAGATGAAGGTAAGGAAGGAGCTGAGCCAACGAAGTATGAGTCGGCGGTGACGGCGAGTACCGCGGCTGAAACTTCGAAGCCCACTGTTATGGATAAGGTTCCAAACCAATACAAGGAGAAGACGAGTCAATGTCTCAAGGTTTGGGGAGAAGAAGCTCCTTTCGACAAGGATACCAGCGTAAGAGTCATTGCTGCAGCAGTTTCCGTAGGTGGTATAGGCACCACAGTTAAAGATGTAACTGTAACGGGCAAACCCGCGCTCATTATTATCGCGGCCGGCGTTAACGTGGGAAGCGAAGTCCAGTACGAACTACTGAATCCCAAGGGTTGGTACTGCATGATCGCCAACGTCAATGTGGGTTCCGATCTGAGCGTACAGCTGAAGACGGGAGCCCACCTCCTCGATTCAAGCGTTGCCGTCAATGTCGGCTCCGACGGGCAGGGAGGACTCGTCAACGTGAACGTCGGTTCGCATGTTGAAGTAAATTTGATCGAATGAAGCAAAAGTAGACTTGAAGTAAAAGTATAAACCACATGGAAGGCGAGAGGACATCATGAAAAATATAAGAGGCAAAGTAGCCGTTGTAACTGGAGCTGGATCGGGAATAGGGCGGAGTATCGCCTTAGGGTTGGCCAATGAAGGCGTGCACCTAGCACTTTGCGACCTCGATCTTGAAAATCTCAAGAACACGAAAGAGGCCTGTTCGGCGTTGAATGTACAAGTTTTCGCTGGACGAGTCGATGTCGCAAATGTGGATGCGATGAGATCTTTTGCAAAAGAAGTCAAAATTCGCCTTGGTCAAGTCGATATCGTAATCAACAATGCAGGGGTCGCTCTCATTATGGATGCGAGGGAGAGCAACAGGCATGCAGCTCAAAAAGTATTTGGAGTTAACTTCTGGGGCGTCGTCAACGGCTGTGAAGCATTCATGCCATTTCTCGTCGATCGACCCGAAGCGCATATCGTAAACGTCGCGAGTGTGTTCGGATTGGTGGGTCTCGCCAGCCAATCAACCTATTGTGCCAGCAAGGCCGCTGTGCGGGGGTACACAGAGTCTCTGGCGGCTGATCTAAAAGGAACTAATATCTCTCTGACGACCGTAATTCCAGGGGGAGTACGGACCAATATTGTTCGCAATAGCGTTGCCCTTCCTTCGAGCAAGAATGCTCCGTTTAATCGTGAACTAGCAGCTCGAAACTTCG
Organism: Oligoflexaceae bacterium; assembly: GCA_947474445.1. Taxonomy (GTDB): domain Bacteria; phylum Bdellovibrionota_B; class Oligoflexia; order Oligoflexales; family Oligoflexaceae; genus Oligoflexus. The sequence continues at coordinate 9,545 of CANJJY010000104.1, read as the reverse complement.
AAAAAATAGCGGCTAGCACGCCCGAATACGCCGCGCGCCTCATTATCAAAGGGATCAAGCGGAAGCGCAGTCGGGTCTTGATTGGAGCCGATGCAAAGATTATCGACCTCATCGTTCGCCTGATGCCGATGTCCGGTCCTAAGTTTCTCAATTTTGTCTTTGGATTCATGCAAGTTCGCGGTGAAAAGGAGGCGACCAAGAGCCAGATGACCGAGACGCTAGACGCTGTTTAGAGTGAAGAGTCAATAACTTTACAAATAAGGTAGGGAAATATGCAAAAGACATTGACATTGATTAAGCCCAAAATGGCAATCACAGCTTACAACGATCGTGGGGAAGGATCTGTGATCGTCATGCTCAATGGCATCACGCGCACGCGCAAACATTGGTTTGGGCTAGACGAAGCTCTTGCCGGACAGCACCGCGTCGTGACCTGTGATTTACTGGGAGCCGGTGACCGCAGCGACGAAGCGAACTGGTCTTTGACCATTGATGCGCAAGCAGATGCGGTCATCGATCTGCTCGATCAACTCAATATTGAGAAAGCTCATTTTTGTGGCGTTTCTCTCGGCGGCATGGTCACCTTGTCTCTGGGAATGCGCTATCCTGAAAGATGTTTGAGCCTTTTTGTAATCAATTCAAGTATAGGTTCGCGCAAGAGTTTGTTTAGTCGCCTGTCTAAAGAGACCTATCGTCTGATAGTCAAGGGGATGGTGACTCTCCAGAAGAAGCCGGCGATGCTTCGCCAAACCAGTCGCCTCATGCTTGGTTCGGGATGTACCGCTGAGCTGGAAGCATCTATTATTGCTAAATTGGAAGAGATTGAGCAAAGTCAGCCTGTCCGGTTGGCTGCAAGTTTGAAACAACTAGTGGCTGCCCTACGTTTTATTCCTGGTCAGGCCTTGCGGGCATGCGCAAAGGTACCGACTATGGTGCTCTATGGTACCGCCGATCGATTCGTTCCTAATTTAAACAGCAAGATGATCGCGGCTTCTATACCAGGAAGCGAACTCCTCGCAATGGAAGGTGCCGGGCATGAACCGATGCAGGATAGGCGAGAAGATTTGAGCATGCGTCTCCTTCATTGGCTGATGCGAGTGGAAGAAAATGTTGCGCCTCTACGAGGTGAGAGAGCGAGCGGTTGAAGGTAGGTAGGCAATCGTAGAGAAGATGGAAACGACTAGAGTACGTGAATAGCAGTGAAATATATAAAGGGGTAGTGAGATGGGAACAGACATTAAGGGCGTTGCGATTATAGGAACGGGATTCTCGGGACTTGCCATGGCCATCCGTCTTAAGAAGGCGGGACTTGAGGATTTTGTCATTCTCGAGCAGTCAAACGATGTCGGCGGTACCTGGCGGGACAATACCTATCCTGGCGCCGCCTGCGATGTTCCTTCTCACGTCTATTCGTTTTCCTTTGAACCGAATCCTCATTGGACGAGCAAATTCTCACCGCAAAAGGAAATTTTACGCTATCTCCAGCATTGTGCAGAAAAATACGGCCTCCGACCTTTCATCCGCTTTGGTAGTCGGGTTCAAGAAGCCCGGTACGACAGTGAGAGTGGACTTTGGACTCTTAGCATCGAAGGTCGTGAGCCCTTGATCTGTCGGCAGTTCGTTTTAGCGAGTGGAGGCTTGAGCCGGCCGTCTTATCCAAAGATACCGGGCATCGATACGTTCAAAGGTGCTCTATTCCACTCGGCTCGTTGGAATCATTCTTTTCCACTCGACAAGTCCCGCGTAGGGGTGATAGGGACTGGAGCAAGTAGTATTCAAATTGTACCTGCTATCGCTCCTCAGGTCGGCAAGTTGAGCCTCTTTCAAAGAACCCCGGCTTGGATCATGCCAAAGCCGGAAAGGCGCTACACAAACTTTGAAAAAATCCTCTTCGAGCGCTTTGCATTGGCCCGATACTTGGCAAGAAAAATTCTTTACTGGCAATTCGAATTGAAAGCCATCGGACTTCTGAAACCAATTTTGATGCGAATTCCTGAAAAGGATGCGAAGGCATTTATTGATCGTGAAATTGAAAGCCCAGAGTTAAGAGCTAAGCTTACTCCAAGCTACACGATGGGTTGCAAAAGAGTTCTACTCTCGAATGAATTCTACAAAGCATTGAATAGAGAGAACGTTGAAGTCGTGGGTGAAGGCATCGAACGAATCACAGAACGCGGGATCGTGACGCGCGACGGTCGTGAGCACATACTTGACGCCATCATATGTGCCACAGGCTTTCAAGTTACCGAACATTCTGCTCCATTTCCAATCCATGGAAGCGAAGGACGCGAGCTTTCAAAACAATGGAGCGAGGGAGCAGAAGGGTACCTAGGTGTGAGTATCACTGGATTTCCAAATCTCTTCACTATCGTAGGGCCTAATTCAGGGCTGGGGCATAATTCAATCGTTTTTATGATTGAAGCTCAAGTCAACTATATCCTCAAGGCCATTCAATTCACCAAGCAGAAAAATGTGAAGTCTATTGAAGTAAAGCCTGAAGTTCAAGATCGCTACAATAAAGATCTCAGTAAACGCTTTACGAATACCGTATGGAGTGTTGGGAAGTGTGATAGCTGGTACAAAACTGCCAGCGGCAAGAATACAACTATTTTTCCGGGCTTTAGTTTCGAGCTTCGGATGAAGACCCGTAGGTTTCATGCCTTCGCCTATAAGGTGGAGTTTGAAGGGGTCAGTGCCAAGTCTAGATTGCAGGAAAAAATGCTGCGTGTCGGTTGAGGTGAGTTAGCTTGACTGTGTGAGTAAGTGAATTGGAAACTCCTCATGGCGAATGATTGAGTGAAAATTGTCCTATTGCCTGCTGATCATCCAGTTCCTGGGACTTGACCTTAGTTGCTTACGGTAGCGTGGCGAAGGGAAGGCATACCTAACCGAGCGCAAAGACTCTACTCAAAGATCACTTGGATCTATTTGTCTCTTATTTACGGCCTGTTAAGGTGCGCTATCGAGTATCTCTCTATCGTCGGTCAAGCATATCTTTGTCATATCATGCTAAGAGTCTGAATATATTTAAAAAAACCTCATGTCAGCGCCATTCTCAGATGGGATATTCAATCTCCGAACGCAGGATGCCCGTGAGATTTGCTTTATGTTGCTGATTTTCCATAGATACGTCCGCTCCATCTAAAGGCCTCGATCTTGCAATTTTCTTCCTTAAATCTATAGCTTTTGGGAGATCAAATCATGGAGCGCCTCTGTCATCACCTTCTATTCTTCATCTTATCCGCTGGAGCAACACAGATGTATGGGCAAACGGAAAAGGTAAGTTTGGTCAGCGCGATCAGCGAACCAGAAAAAAATCTCGAGCGTACGATCTACCTTAACCTGGAAAACGAATCGATTAGAGGTCTCATCGTCACAACGCCTGGACAGGAAGATCAAGTGATATCCTACGAGACGCTTGCCCAAACCTATGTTCCCATAGTAGCCGTAGCAGGAATTGATGCCTTTCTGATTCACGGTGAGGCTCTCGGTACGGGTGAATACCTCATAAGCCTTCGCTATCTCAGCAAGGCACCCGCTACCTTGGAAAGCTTTGAGCTCAAGCTAGCAAGGGACGGAGACAAGAAGTGGAGGCTCATCGATCGCCTTCAAGGTGAGGAAGTGAGGTGGATTCATCTCAAGGCCCGCACGTTCTTGGGCATGACGGTGGGTATCGAATCGTATCGCTTATCTCTATCGAAGCCGCAGATCTAAGGAGTCGCTCTTCTTGTGGAAAATGACTCTCGCGCCGCTTTTTAAGCAGCGCGAGAGATTTTCTATCGCCAAGGCTTGTTTGCTAGAGGTCTGGAAGGGAAGTTCGATCTGACTGAGCGGGGATCGATGTGTCCTGAGAGCCTACGAAGGTCCTTGTGCAGGTCCTCCCTACTGCTTCAATCCCTCATACATATTGTTTGCAAGCGCTTGAGCCACCGCGTAGATCGTCGTGATGGCAGTCTCTGGAAAGCCTCGGTTGTTGAAATCGAAGCGGAGAAGATTCACAACGATCGTTCCACCCTTCCCGTCGTTATACCCTTCCCCATCGTTGAAAGAGAAATTGACCAGGTTTGACACCGTATAGGTCTGATCTGGTGACTCAATGAGGTGCTCGACACCCAATCCCATCTCCTCATTACCAGAGAGAACTTGGTAGAGGTTGTATTGAGTCTTGCGCGTATTGGACAAGGTCAGGCTGGGCAGTGGCTTTACTGATAGGGCGTAGTCCATTTCGGTCGTCCATAGATGCAATCCCGAATCGGGCGTCGCGTCCTCCTTGAGATCAGCCTTAACGTTGAAATCAACGTCAGCACTCTTATACCCCTTGGCAATGTAATCATAGATAGGGCGTGCCTTCACCACAAAGGGACGAATGGGCACATGAAAGGCCCAGATCAAGACGAACTGAGAGCGATCGTCACCTTCGGTGCTTTTTTGAGTGAGAAAGTTCACTTCTATCGATCCAGGAGCCTGCTTGAGAGCCTTTTCTCTATACTGGAGAAGAAGTGCTGTTGGCTTCTCATTGCGACAGAGTAGATCGATTTCTGGTTGAATATCTGTCCGTACCTTGATCTTTCCAATGTTAGCGCAATAGTCAGCTGGATAATCGACGCCAGCTGCACCCACCACGGCTTTGTCACCCGTGTTGGTCGATGTAGTCTTCGCGACCTTAGGTAAAGATTCCTGGGCATTTCCATCGCCATTTTTGCTCTTCGGTCCACAAGCCAGCAGACTCAAAAGACTGCCTATGCCGATCAATACCCTTTTATTCCCTAGTACTTTTGCTTTCATCTACCTGTCCTCGTCTTCTTTGTTTTGGCTTAAGGTTCTATTTTGCTGAGGAAGAACGCGTGCATCTTCAATTGCATACCCTGGCTCAAGGCTAAAAGCGTCCGTTTGAGGCGCTCTGGATCCAAGCGGTTCTTGATCGTGTAATCATTGATAAAAACGAGATAGGTACTATCTTCCCCAGATTTGACCCCAATGAGCAGACCTCTGTAGTCGTGGTAATTGGCGTTCGTTTCAGCATCGAGCAACTCCTCTGTCGAGACGACGATGTCTGTTTTCTTCTCATTGAGCAGATAGGTATTAAAGGCAGTTCGACGTCGATCGAAAAGCCCTCCTCCTTCCGACTTGTTCAAAGAGTAGTTCAGAAGGACTTCTTCAACGCTCCGCCGTCCAGGGAAGATCTGGCGATCTTCGACCTTTGCCACGATTTCGGAGTTATTGAGTTGAATACCTGAGGCTAAGATGTCATGAGCTTTAAGTTCGTAGAACTTGCTTGGTTCGTTCAAGGGTATCTTGAGAGCAAACCCGACGACCAATTTAGTTACAAACAGCGCGCCTACTTCATAGGAGACTAGCTTGACGGCAGGCGTTCCAGAACCTTCAAAAGCAGAAGTGATCAGTGATCTATAAAGAGGTGTAGGGACGCCTCCGTCACAGACCAGGGAAAATGTTTGACCCAAATTCGGCTTCTCGACCAAATTAAATAGCTTCGGTCCATCTTCACAAAGTCTGGTTTCGATAGGGCGCAAATCTGGTGCGGCAGTGACGATAGGGATCGCAGGTGGCGCCTCCTCGAGCTCATCGATAGCGGTCGTGGTTGCTTGCTTGGGAATTTGATCATCATCTTCGATGATCGATTCGTCTTTTTCGCTAGTGGACTGATCCTTATGGTCTTTAAAAGACTCCTTCGCCCCGGGGTTGCAGGCGAGGCAAGTCAGAAGAAAGAGGGGACCTGCAAGCACATATCTGAATTTTGGCATTCTAGTATTTCCTCGCGTCAAAGGTTTTGATTCATAGTCACTTGGACTGAGCCGCATAGAGTTTGGCAACATCTGTTGTCAGAAAGTTGGTGAATGCCAGGACCAGTTGATCGTGCTGCTGCCGACTGTTCATGAGAAAATGAGCTATTGTAATGACCAAAGTTTGCTCGGCGTTAGCGGGGTCGGTCATAAACCCTCGCACAACGGTTGACTTCTTGAATTGGGTAGTGGGTGTCACCAGAGTGCGGCCAGCCAAGAAAAAATCGAAATTATCCTTATGCAGGATGTATTGCCGCAAATCATGCTGACTCACATCGGTAAAGTTCACGGTCAAACTCGTGACTGCGACTGTCTGTTGGAGGCCAAAAGTCGTGTCGGCATCTCCTTCGTTCTTGGGTGGCTCTTGAAATATGAAGTTCATCCGCATTCTCGCCTGCTGATTCCCTTCTGTAGGCAAAGCTTGGGCGTCTGAATCGTAGGAAACGGTGGCATGCTTTTCTTCATAGAGGAGGGTAGCTACTGCTGATTTTGGAACCTTCATCGCATAGGCTACAAAGAGTTCTGTAGTCTGCTGGGCCTGGTTTTCAACAGGTGCTTTAACTCTTCTCAAGACTACGTTCCCAGTTCCGGTATAGGGTGTTGAAAGCAGAGTCTTGTATAATTGGGTCGGAACCCCATTTGCGCCACATATGGCTGATAATTCTTCGCTCAAATCTTGTTTAGACTTTTTCATGGTCTCCAAGGCGCCAGCACAGAAGTTTTCAGGTGAAATAGGAACCTTGTTGGGAGTAGGCAAGACATTGCTTACGCTCGGGATACTTGCGTCGGCTGCCAACGCATAGGATTCACGAAAGTTCGGTACCGCGATAATCGTAGACAAAGCTAATACTACCGAAGCTTCCAGCGAGTAGGAACGAACTATTTTCAAACGGCTTTCGACCATGAAAATACCTCTTATTCAATGAGATAAAAAAATGAACTGCTTTAAGCAATTAGATGCAAGAAGCAATCCCAGAATCATTTCATAATCTATTTGGCTATTTAACTATAGGAGATGGACATCGTTATATTGACGATCAGAACTCATTTGCTGCCTATTCGTCGAGATTATTTAGGCTTTTCGCAGTACATACAGCGATTTTCGTAGGGCCTTAATGAAGGATTTTATAGATTCTTGAGGAAATGGAGCAAAGTCCGAAGTGAACTTCTTGATCGAAGGAGAGCGGATCTTGAGTTGCTGGAATGAAGGAGGCTGGGAAGGGGCTTATGCCTTTCCCAGCCCTAAAAAAGGAGCGAGCATTGCAAGCTCTCAGGGGAAATGACCAGCTGCTTTTTCGTTCATCAGTCCGTGATGAACATGAGTAGCCTGGGCAGTCGAGATATCGTTGATGACATTTTCAGACAGTTCGGCAAAGCCGTTGTTTCTAACTTCGACCCGAATGATGGTGATGAGGGTACTTCCTCCGTCCTGATTGGCGATTGTAATAGTCGTCGTGTTATAAGCTCTATAGTCACCTCGAGGCGAATCCACCAGGTTTTCTGCGCCTATTCCAATATCCGGATTACCCCCGTGAACCTGAAAGCTATTGAGTTCTGTCGTTCTTTCATTGGTGAAATTTGAACCGTCAGGAGTTTGGACGTCTGTCTTATAGTATAGTAACCATTTGCCGAATTGCAGGTCGCCTCCCAGGCCACTATTGAGAGATTCTTTGACTTCGCCTTCCAGGTGAACATAGTCATAAGTGCTCGTGCCTACCATATATTCCTGAATGGCAGCGCTTCGCACCCATTTGGGTTGAATCGGAACGCGATAAACGGTAGCAAAGATTCCTTTCGTAAAGTCGCCTTGCTGTTCAATCTTGAGCATTGCCGCTCGTGGCTCGGTTCCAACCAAGCCTCCTAGCTTGTCCAATTGGGCGAAAGTCGCATTGGGCTTTTTGTCTTCACATAAGAAAGACAATTCTTGATTGAAGTCGGCCTTCAAAGGTAACTTATAGACGTGAATGCAAAAAATGTCCTTTAATTCAGGACGAATCATTTCTCCGCCCGTATCTAGGTTTGGCCATTCCTTCAGTTCCCTAAGAGGTGCTGAGGTGAAGGCTAGACCATCAATTGCAGTATCCTGCTCACTATCTTCTTTCTTATCTTTTGGCTGACAGGCCATTAGACCCCAGCATACGAAGATAGCGATGAGCTTAAAGATTTGAGACGAGCCCGGTAAATGAACGCGGATATGATGGCTTTTTCTCTTTGTCATGGAGTAATCCTTTCTCTTTCTATCTCAAGCCTTGATGAGGTTTAGTGGGACAGTCCCGTATACATGGTTTCCGACAAATGCTTGGCTATGTCTTGGATCGATCGGGTCGCTGTCGCCGAAAAGCCCTGATTATTGATTGCAAAGTGTAAGAGAGTCAGGACTATTGTTCCTCCCTTCCCGTCGCTCATCGAAACATTGATCATCGTGGAATGAGTGTAGCCACCGCCCTCAGATGATAAAAGGTGCTCGATTCCTAGGCCGAGATCTTCGTCCCCAGCTTTGACCTGATAGAGGTTGTATTGCGTGCTCCTTTGACTCTTGAGGTCGAGGCCTTGGGGGCCATGAATCATGAGATCGTAGTTTAGATCTACGCTATAGATATGGAGACCGCCATCAAGTGGATCATCGGCTCTGAGCTGCGAAGAGGCCTGCATTTCTAAGCTATCGGTCTGAAATCCCTGAGCAATAAACTCATAGAGCTTTTTGTCTCTTAGTTCGATAAGACTAGCCGGTACGCTGAATCCCCAGGCCAAAAGGAATTGCGAGAGTTTAGTCTCGGGATCATGTTCAGCCTGCAGCAACACCGGTTCTGGCCTCTTCGTCTGGTCTTCCAAAACAGATTTGCGAAGTTTTTGCATCTCGACGCTTGGCGACTTTCCTTTGCAAAAGAAGGCTATTTCCTGGGAAGCCTCGACCCGAAGTTTGAGGGCCCCTACGTTAGCACAGAAGGCTATCGCAAGGTCCTTTTCAACCTGGGGATCGACGGCCGTAACCGCTTCGTCAGCTTCGTCTTGAGCAGGTATGACCTCCTCGGAAGCTGGATGATGAGCTGGCTTATTGCAGCTCATAGCTCCGCAAAGGAGAGGCAGAAAGAAGAGAAGGCTCCATCCGAAACTACTTAGATTTCCCATTGTCATTACCCTTATGTGACAGCTCTTCGAGACCTTCAAAGAGGAGCTTTGATAGCTCGTGCTATCGATAGTTTGACGATCTGCAAAGTCGAAAAAAGAGTCGCGGCAAGTGAAGCACTTATGCCGAGAGTACTGGCCGAGACAAAATACAGAAACTGAAGGTCAAGCTTGACCGGCAAGAGTCGATTCGTGCCCGGGGTTGGAGGCATGGGGATTCCATCGCCAGCGATCTGCTGAACGATCAAGGTGAGCAGTATGCCCAGCGACGCGCCTATCCCAGCTAGATAAAGCCCTTCAAGCGTCAAGAGTTTGATGAGATCAAAAGATGATTCGCCGTTTGCGCGGAGCATGCCCAGTTCGCGCTTTCGTTCGAGTACAGTTGTCGAAGCACTGTTATAGATGGCGAGAAGTATCATTCCCATAAATGTCAGGCGAAAGATATTGAGCAGTGCCGTGAGGAACCGTTCACCATTTTCGGCCCATACCTGATCGAGGACATAAATCGAAATAGCTTCAGAGCCTGGAACGGCTGTTTCGATGGCTGCAGCTACTTCGGCCCAGTGGGAAGGGTCATCTAGACCGATGGTCACCGATTCTATTTTGTCTGTGGCGAGA
>CANJJY010000103.1 GCA_947474445.1 Oligoflexaceae bacterium | reverse complement strand
CAGCTCACGATCACTCAGAAAAGGACACCCATCCATGGCACGTTCCTATCTCGTTTTTGGCGCTCTCGTGTCGCTCGCGGCCTGTGACTCCAACGTCAGCTCCAAATCCCAGCCCATCACACCGCCCCCAGGCGTCCAGTTGCCAATCGGCGGTGAACCTCTGCCTCCCGGTTCGGATCAGCCAACTCCAAGCGAGCCGACAGCAACGGGCGAAGATTCCACCTTGGTGGTGCCTCGCGATCTGACGACGACGCCTCAAAAGTTCTTGCAGGCTTTAGGCAGTAAGTTGGTGACGCGCTCACAAGCCTTTGCGCAGGCGACGGAGAATTTGGAGACGGCCGGCCTCAACTATTGCCAGACGATGACGCCTCAACTGCAGGCTGCCGCCGCCGATCAATGGCGCCAAACGATGAGCCTTTGGCAGTCCTTTGAACTCTTTCAAGTCGGACCTCTCGCCGAAAACACGAAGAGCCTCAAATACAGCATCTACGCATGGCCTGAACCGGTTAACTTCTGCAAAATCGACGAAGCCGCCTTAGCCTTTGCCGAAGACCCCGCACAAGAACTGCCGCCTAACTACAATAGGAAGGGCCTCCAAGCGATCGAATACCTCTTATTCGAACCGACGTTGAACAGTCGCTGCGCGGCCTCGAATGCGACCGGCCAAGCCTGGAATGCGCAGACCGAAGTCCGTAAAAGGGAGAGCCGCTGCGCCTATCTCAAACCCTTGCTGGCTGAACTCAAGCAAAATGCGCGGACGTTTTCCGATGCGTGGGGCTCGCCTGAAAGCAATCCCCTTTTCAACCCAAATGCAAGCGATCCCATGCCCCAGCTGCAGGCACTGTTTGAAAATCTCTTTTATGCCGATGTTGAATTGAAGAACAAAAAGATCGCAGCCCCTGCTGGTCAGGACGTCAAGTATTGTCCGCAATCGCCTCTGCCTTGTCCGGAGCGCAAGGAATTCATCTTTGCAGATTTCTCTCGCCAAGCGATCGATGCCAATATTCGGTCTCTAGTCGATCTAGTCTTCGGACCAGCTGTTCCAGCAAGGACCGGGGGCTTTTCTGCGCTGATGCGGGCAGCCGGTCGCGACGATGTTGCCGATCGCACTGAGGATGCGAGCGAAAAACTCCTGCATCTCACCCAATCCAATCCGGGTGACAATCTCGACAGTTTGATTGGAGACCAAAACCAAGAGAATTGCGAAGTGTCTGCGATCAGCTGGCTCTGCAGCGTGCGAACGCAGATCAAACTCCTGGCGGCTGACTTCAAACAGGAATATACCAGCATTCTACAGCTGAAGATTCCTGAAGGTCCTCAGGGCGATAACGATTAATTGACAAGGGAGCTGTCGAGATCGAGGCCGGTCTCGATCGCTTGCCGACATCTCGCATTGACCTGTCGACTCAAAGTCTTCGCTTCCACTTTATTCAGCGCATTGAGATCGTTGACGAGTTCCGCGGTGCGATTCAGCAGCTTGGTCCGCTTGTATTCGACATCTTCTGCTTCCTTCGCGATGTAGCTGTACATGACTCCGCAAGCGGCAGCGATATCGCTGGTCAAAAACGTCGGAAATTCTTTAAAACTTTTCACCAGACGGGCCTTGTTGAATTCCGAGGTCCGTCCCTTCTCGTCGAAATAAGCCGATCCTGCCTTAATCTGTGTCGTATACCGACCTGCGGGAAAATTCTTTTTGATCCACTGGTTCAAGCGCAGAGGAGCTCGCTCGAACGAGGGGTCGAGAACCCACGCTTCTTCCTCCCCCACCTTGAGCAGCGGGGCTACGTGATAGCTCCAGTTGGTATCATCGTTGGGATGCAAATCACCGTAGATATAGTGGGCAGAACTGGGGATCTTGCGTCCGGCCAATTCCATGGCCATGAAGAGCTCGCGCGCGTAGCAGCCATCTTCGATGTAGTTGAAGGGCAGATAATCGATTTTATAAACCAATCGAAAGGCCTGATCGGCCTGTGTCTGCGAGACGATCGCCTGGACCTCGCTGTCCTGAGTCGCATCCGGTCGGCCGCACGCAATGGTGAGCAAAGAACCGATCGCGAGACTATAGAGAGCCCTTCGATCCAACAGCTTGCGCATATTCCCTCCCTCTCGATGAACATCTGTCTCTAAAATTGCCCTGATTCTGCCCGGGCCGCATGATGGTCGCAGTTTAACATGGAGTATTGTAAAACTATAGTAAAATAAAGATCCAACCCCTGGGAAAGACTGGATTCCTTCGGTAGAATCGCCGATGTAAGGGAAGAGTGCGAACTAAGGAGGAAGTCTTATGCAAGCGACAGCTGAATCCATACCGGCCGTTGCCAACGGCGAGCGCATCGACTGGGTCGGGGCCATACCTTTTTTTCTTTTGCATGTTGCAGGATTTGCGGCATTTTTCTTTGATTTCAATCTAAAGATTCTTGGGCTTTGTTTACTGAGCTACTATATCCGCATGTTTGGCGTTACAGGCGGCTATCATCGTTATTTTTCCCATCGGGCGTACAAAACATCCCGCGCCTTTCAATTTTTCTTAGCTTTCCTCGCGCAGTCTTCGGCTCAAAAAGGTGTGCTTTGGTGGGCCGCCCATCACCGTCATCATCACAAATATTCTGATACGGAACGTGATTTGCACTCTCCCAAGCAACACGGTTTTTGGTGGGCTCAAGTCGGTTGGATTCTCTCGACGAGTTCGTCCGGTACGGATCTGAAATATATCCAAGATTTTGCTAAGTATCCGGAGCTGCGTTGGCTCGATAAGTATTATCTCGTGTCGCCGACTTTACTCGGTGTGGCCTGCTGGCTGCTCGGCGGATGGTCGGGTCTCTTTTGGGTATTTTTCTTTTCGACTGTTTGTTTGTTCCATGGAACATTCTTCATCAATTCACTCACGCACGTGTTCGGCAAAGTGCGTTATGATTCGGGCGATGAAAGCAAAAACAGTTTGATCCTCGCTCTCGTAACCTGTGGCGAAGGCTGGCACAACAATCATCACTACTATCAAGCGTCCGCCAATCAAGGTTGGTTTTGGTGGGAAATCGATTTTACCTACTACGTCCTCAAGCTCTTATCTTGGGTGGGAATCGTCTGGGATCTGCGCACGCCGCCTGCCCACATCAAGGCTCGTACGATCGCCTCAGAAGCACAAAAGTCGCGGGCCGCGTGACCTTTCTTGAGTTCCTTCGAGGCAGAGCCAGCCGACCTGGCTCTTGCTTACACCCACCATCAACTCCTCGCTTTGATTTATTTTTGCATAGCCTTGTGTTAGATCTTACTGAACTCTGCGAACCTAAAATTCGCACCAGAGGATCTACATAGGTTTACCCATAATGTTGAATTTTTTTCGCGACCTTTTCTCCACATCCTCATTTATGCCGCATGGACATTGCTACCTGTGGCAGCCAGAAATACTGTGGTTGCACGTAATATCAGACGCCATCATCGGACTCGCTTACTTCACGATTCCTTTTGTTCTGATTCGCCTCGTTCGCAAGCGGCGTGATTTGGCTTTCAACTGGGTCTTTGTGATGTTCGGTTTCTTTATCTTTGCCTGCGGCACGACTCACTTGATCAGCATCTGGACGGTCTGGGAACCTGTCTATCGACTGGATGGCTTGGTCAAAGGAATCACGGCCGTGGCTTCCATCGCTACCGCAATTGCGGTATGGCCCCTGCTCCCTCACGTTCTGGCCCTTCCCAGCTCGGCTCAACTTTCCGCGGCCAACGAAGAGCTCCGGCGCGAAATTGCCGAGAGAAAAAAAGCGGAAGAGGCGCTGGCCGAACGCAATCGCGCCCTCATCGAAGCGGAAAAACTCAAGTCAGCCTTCGTTGCTAACATCTCGCACGAGCTCCGCACTCCTCTCACCCTGATTCTCGCGCCCACGGAAAGTTTGCTTGCGCCTCAACTTGAACTCCCGCTTCCCGTTCAACAAACGATAGGGACGATCCACAACAATGCGCTGCGCATGCTCCAACTTGTCAATGGCCTGCTCGATTTCGCGAAGTTAGAAGCGCAGCAGGTGACCATCACGCGCGAGTCGCTCGACATCAGACGAGTCAGCCAGGGCCTATTTGCAGATTTTGCGGGTCTCATGCAATCGAAAAACCTTCGCGGTTTCTGTGACATTGCTGATGAGCTGATGGTGCGCGAAATGGATCGTTTTCTTTTCGAAAGAATCGTCTTCAACCTGCTCTCCAATGCCGTTAAATTTACGCCGGCAGGAGGACAGATACGCTTGCAGATCGAAAGTGTGGACGCGCATCGCATCAAAGTGTCTGTCGCCGATACGGGTGTAGGTATTGCAGAGTCAGACCTTCCCCACCTCTTTCAGACCTTTCGGCAGCTCGAAGATTCGTCTACACGCCGCTTCGAGGGCACTGGTCTCGGTCTATCTCTCGTCAAGCAGTTCAGCGAATTGCTCGGCGGCGCGGTCTCCGTGGTCAGTCGAGTCGGTGAAGGGAGCACCTTTACCGTCGAGCTAGAAGCGCCTTTAGGTCAGGGCCTGGGACGAGGCGATCGCGAGCAAAGAGCGCGCTGGGTTCCCGAAAAAATCAGCTTGGTTCGGCCGGTGACGCAGTCTCAAGCCCTGCCTTTGGTCTTGATCGCTGAAGACAATGATGAACTGGCGACCTACATCCAGAGTCTCCTCATCGAGCGCTGCCGTACAGCGGTTGTGAGCGATGGAGAGGCCGCGCTCGCGTTTGTAGACAAGCAGGCTCCTGACCTTATCTTGTCTGATGTGATGATGCCAAAGCGCGATGGAATCAGTCTCTGTCGAGCTATCAAAGACGATCCGAAAACCAGTCAGATTCCTATCGTGATGCTGACTGCTCTGACCCACCGCGAAGCTCTCTTGCGCGGATGGGAGGCTGGTGCTGATGAATATCTCTTCAAGCCCTTCCATCCCACCGAACTGCTCACGCGCGTCACATCGATCCTCCGCCGGGTGGAAAGTTCTCAACGCGCGCTGGCGGAAGAGCGATTGCGGCTTCGGGAGCAGGTGCAGCGGGAGCAGGCCGAGGGGGAAGTCGAGCGATTGGCTAAGATCGAGACCGAACTGAGGCGCATGCACCGCGTGAAAGATGAATTCTTAGCGACCGTATCGCATGAACTGCGGACCCCCATGGTGGCCATACTCGGCTGGACTGAACTCCTCTATGCAAAAGAAGTCGAGCCCGACGAATACGAAGCTATTTTTGAGACTCTCTATCGCAATGCCAAGAATCAATCCCAGTTGATTGAAAGTCTGCTCGACATATCCCGCATGATCAGCGGAAAAATAGCTATCGAAACCGTACCGCTCGCCCTCGATCAACTGATCGTTGAATCCCTCGCTTCCGTCCAACTCTCGGCCGAGGCTAAAAACCTAAGCTTCGACTTGAATCTCGATCCCAATATGGGCCCAATCGCCGGCGATCCCCTCCGCGTGAAGCAGGTTGTGTGGAATTTGCTCACCAACGCGATCAAATTCAGCCATGCTGGTTCCCAGGTGGAAATCACTTTAAAGTCCAATGCTGACGGTCCTGTGCCCTTGGCAGAATTGTCGATACGCGACGACGGGGAGGGAATCGACCCTCTCTTTCTCCCTCATTTGTTTGAACGGTTTCTCCAAGAAAATCAATCGAGTACGCGACGTCACGGCGGACTCGGCCTTGGCCTATCTATCGTCAAACACATCGTGGAATTGCACGGGGGAAGACTCGAAGCCTTCAGTGAGTGGAAAGGGAAGGGGGCTCTATTTAAGGTTTTTTTACCTTTGGCTCAGGGGGAAAGCAGTCTTCCGGCTCTACGTGGAAGCGCAAGAGCTTAATGGAGTGAGGATCACCCTGCCGAACGGCGCGTTTTGATGTCTTCTGATCCCATGACTCTGAGCATTGCGATCTGGCGCCTGAGATCATCCACAAACTCGCCGGTGCGCGGCGCCCCCCCTTCGGCCAGCTGCTGAATGAGATCGTTGATGGCGCGCTGGCGTCTCGATATCGCATAGGCGCGCTGCACCACAGAGATCAACTCGTCTTTGCTGCAGGGTTTGCAGAGAAAATCAACAGCGCCTAATCGAACAGCCTCGATGATCGTCTCGGAATTGCCGTAGCCTGTGATAAAAACAAAAGGGAGAGTCATGCCCAAGGCGTGGCTCCGCGACAAGAGCTTGAGTCCCGACATGCCCGGCATCGCGATATCAGAAAGGACGAGATCAAAATCATGGTCACGCAGGAGACGCAGAGCCTCATCACCAGAACCAGCAAGGGACACTTCAAAGCCATTTTTAGCAATTTGACCGGCAAAAATTTTAGCAATATCCTCTTCGTCATCGACGAGCAACACTTTACCAACACTCGCTGTCAAGGTATCCATCTCCTGACCTCCTCACGTTCACTTTCAAGCAGCCGCCTGGGTTCCCGAAAGACATTGGTCGATTTCCTGCCTGAGAGTCTTTAGATCGCCGATCAACTGCACCGCATCCAAGTCTGCCGCCTCGCGCGGCATTCCGTAGACGACGCAACTGCTTTCATCCTGCGCCATGGTCAAGCAACCGGAGTTTTTGAGATCGCGCAGTCCGAGCGCTCCGTCCTTGCCCATACCTGTGAGTAAGACAGCTATAGACTTGCCTTTCGTCTGTACGCCACTGCGAAAAAGATAGTCGATCGCCGGTCGCACCGAATGCTCGGCAGGTCCGTAGGAGAGATCGAGACGCCATCCGGTGATGCCACCTTTTTTCACCCCTATATGATAATCGCCCTGAGCCATATAGAGGTGTCCCGTTTCGAGGGGAGTATCTTGCGTGGATTTGCCGAGCTTGAGTCCGGCAGCCTGCGCCAGCCTTTGCGCATAGGCGAGAGAGAAAGCCGGGGTGATGTGTTGCACGACGAGCACAGGCGGACAGTTCAGCGGCATCATGCGGAGCAGTTCGATCAGCGCCTCGGTACCGCCAGTACTGGCGCCGACGAGAATGAGATCGGGGCGCGTTTTTTTCCATTCCCCCTTCTTCACCTGCGCGCCCTTGCTCCGCGGTTGGCTGCGATTTTTGATATGTTGACCAGCGATCGCCTTCAGCCGATCGCCCAGCTTTTGTGGACTTTCGTTCAATTCTCGCTTTTCTATATAGTCCTGAGCGCCGCTCGTCAGCGCGCCGAGAACTTCCTCGGCCGCTGAAACGGCGGCATCGCTGACAATGACGACGGGAATCCGCATGCCTGTGGATCTCTGCATTCGGAGCCAGCTGGCTCCATCTTGCTCAGGCATATTGAGGTCGAGCGTGATGAGATCGAAGGTCTTTTCCTTGAGGGTGCGCGTTGCGCTCGCGGCTGAGTCGACCGACTCCGTCGCAAATCCTGCGCGCGTGAGCAGACTGACCATGACCTTGCGAATGACGGCCGAATCGTCGACGACGAGCACGCGGGCCATGTTCGGACCGTCGCCTGATTGTTCCGCCGAGAAGGGACGCTTATAGAGCGATCGTCCCTTGGCCTCCAATTTGAAAGCCGCTGCATCGACAGTTTCGCTATGCCCCAAACAGAGAATGCCGCCCGGCCTGAGCTGCTGCACCAGCGTTTTGACGACAGCCTGAACTCCCTTGGCATCGAAATAAATGAGGACATTGCGACAAAGTATCGCCGTATACGGCTTCAGCTGTCCGTCAGCGCCAGGAGCCGGCAGAACGCGAAGATCACCCTGTTTAAAATGAGTTCGCTGCCTTATTTCCCGGTCCAAGGTGAAGAGGCCTTCCGTTTTCCCGCTCCCCGTGAGGAGATAGGGACGATACATCAAAGGAATTTCCGCGATGCGCGCTGCGGGATAGATCGCCTTTTCAGCCGTAGCCACTGACACCCCATCGATGTCTGTCCCGAAGATCTCGTAGTCGCGGATCAGATGGCTCTGCCTTTTCGCTTCAAGAAACAGCGCCAAGGAATAGACCTCTTCGCCCGTCGAGCAAGCGGCGCAAAGTACGCGCAGGATTTCCCCCGCATCATGTGTAACCATGGCTTCGCGAAAAACCAACTCAAAATGTTCGGCTTCCCTAAACCAACTGGTGAAATGGATCGTCAAAGCTGAAATCAGTTGGGCATATTCGCCGCGATGCCGCGCTGCGTAGTCGAGGTAGGCCGCCAGGCTTTTGGAGCCGACCGTCTGCACGCGGCGCGCGACGTTCTGAACGAGCACGGTTTTTCGCGAGCTCCCTTTTTGCGTCGAGCCCGTGAGCTGTTCGGCGAGTTTGTAGATGATTTCTTCTTCGTCGCGTGAAAACATGCTTCAGAATCCTCTGGGGCTGTATTTTTCAGGCTGACTTCCGGAACGAAGGATCATCGGCGCTCGCCTCAGATTTTTCTCCAGGCGCACTGAGTCCCGCACTGGGTTCAAAGCGCTGAGCGAGACGCGCCGCCACTTCCTGTAGGGAGCTGGTTTCGCTCGAACCCATGTCCGAGGCTGCATTCGAACTCTCATCGCGATAGGTTTGTTTGGGTGAAGAAACGTCCTGATCACCGATGATGCGATCGATGACGTCGTCGTTTTTGTGTTTATTTACGTTTTCCTTGCCAACGACGAGGGTTCGCAGAGCTCGCATCACTCGATAGCTGCGTTCCGCTTGCACGCTGAGGTCTTTGGCGAAGCGATTGGCGTCGGTCGAGACTCCACTGTTTCTCTGCGTGGTCTGATCCATCTGGCCCATGGCGATATTGATCTGCTGGATACCGAGTTCTTGTTCTTTGGTCGCCTGCGCGACGCCTTGCAACCTTTCATTGATAGCTTTGACGCCGGTTGCGATTTCTGAAAAGCTGGCGACAGCTTCGTTGGACACACCCTGACTCTCACGCGAGCGCGATTGTGTAACTTCGATGATCTGGCCTACCTGCTTTTGGCTGTCAGTGATCAGCAGCTGGATTTCCTTTGCGGCGTTGCCGCTCATCTGAGCGAGATTACCAACCTCTTCTGCGACCACAGCAAATCCCTTGCCGTGCTGACCAGCGCGGGCTGCTTCGATACTCGCATTGATGGAGAGGAGCTGGG
The DNA here is from genome assembly GCA_947474445.1 of Oligoflexaceae bacterium. Classification (GTDB taxonomy): domain Bacteria; phylum Bdellovibrionota_B; class Oligoflexia; order Oligoflexales; family Oligoflexaceae; genus Oligoflexus. Next base: position 2,866 of record CANJJY010000103.1, on the reverse strand, counting down.
TTTTGAAGACGATATCGTTGATGATCATGGTCTTGGACGACACTTCATTGATGATGTTAGCCATATTCTGCAGCTGGGAGTTGGCGTGATTGACCGAATCCATCGCTGCTGCCAGGCGTCGCATGGTTTGGTTGCCCTGTTCGGACTGCGTGCCGACCTGAGTCGCGATGTCGGTGCATTCACGCAGGTGGGTATTGGTCTGGGCGATCATGCTCGAGATTTCGCTCATCGAACTGACTGTCTCCTGCACGGCTGCCGATTGTTCGGCGCTGGATTCTGCCACGATCTGTGAAGATTCCATCAGGCGGCGCGAGGTTTGCTTGGTCAATTCCACTGCATCTTTCAGTCGGTCGGAGACGGCGATGAACTTGTTGCTGAGGGAGCGGGTAAACCACCAGCTGATCAAACTGACGAGTAGAACGCAAAAGCCTATGCTTAAAAAGAAGCGGTTCTGCATTTCGATTTCTGTCGCCAAAAGCTCCTCGGATGGCTCATAGAGGAGAACCGACCAGCCGATCGTCGGGATCCACTTCGGGGTATCGATGGAATGAAAGCTCACGGCCTGTTGCTTGTCTCCTAGCAGCGGAGGGGTAAACATCGATCCTGTCTTGCCGCTTTGTGCTTCTTTGGCGGGAGAAAAGCCCATCTGAACGAGATTGGTCCTGAGTATCGATTGTTCCTTGCGCTTGAGCTTGCCGTCGACTATCGCCTCCCTGTCGATATCCACCAGGATTTCGCCTTGTTTATTGAGGAGGGTCAAATCGAGAGCGAGGGCGTGATGATCGTTGAGAATCTCATAGGCGACTTTGAGCTCATTTTCAACCCAGGAGAAGTTTGCTCGGTTCGTGATGACGCCAATCACTTTCCCCTTCGAGTCTTTCACAGCTGCTGAGAAGCTCGTCCCTATGGCCTTCTCCCCGTAGACTGTGGAAAACAGCGGATCAAAATGAGCATCTTCGAAATAAGTCCCCACGTAGCCGCGCTTTGCATCTTCGGTGAAGGCTCCGTTCATCACAGCTTTGAACCAGGGGGCATCACCGAAGTTGGTTTCGGCCAAACGCGAAACATTCAGGCTACGGCCATCGGCGGCCTTGTCATTCGCGGCGATATAGCGACCATTCGCATCGACATAAAGGATAATATCGTAGATGCCATAGAGAGCCACGTACTGATCGAGGAAACTGCTGATTGAGGCATGATTTCCTGATTGCAAAGCCGGGTTGAGAGCGAAGGCCTGCACGTCCCCATAGCGTTCGTAGAACTGAGCTGCGATCGCCTGGCCGATCTTGGTCGCATTGCCCTGCATCATCAGAAGAGATTTTTGCATTTGCAGAGCCGAAGCTCGCCTCATCTCAAAGAGACTGACGGCACTCACGACGCCCATCACCGCGAGCATCGAGAAGATGATCTTGAACTTGAGAGAACCGTTGAACTGCGGGATGCGATTAGACATATCTACCTCTATGTTGAACTGAAATATTGATTTTCATGATGCTGTTTTTGATTGCGTTGCCCGATGAATTAAGCTGATTTCCTCGCCTTCGAGCACCTGCGAAAGATCGACGATGGTCACCAGGCGTTCTTTCAAGCGCCCCACCCCGATCAAATACTGAAGGGGCAACCGCGCATCGACCTTGGGTTTTCGCTCGATCGTCTCTTCGGGGATGCGCGCCACGCCTTCCATGCCGTCTGCGACAGCGGCCAAGGCGCCTCCGGGAGTGGCGAACACCATCATCGCCGCATCCCTGCGTTCGCTAGCGGGATAGCCGAGGCGGAGCCGGAGATCGACGACGCCGACGATCTCCCCGCGGATGTTGATCACGCCGAGAAAAGAAGCGACCGTGTGGGGAATCTGCTTGGCCGTCTGCATCTCTACCACTTCACGAACGCCCATCAAAGGCGTCGCATAGAGCTCGGCCCCGAGGGTGAAGAGGAGGTAGCGATCCAAGTCCGGATTTTCATGGGGGGTGGTCATCAGCTGACCTCCTGCATAGAGAAATATTGCCGTGCAAAAGTCTTGGGACTCAGGATGATGGCTGGTTCGCCGTTGGCGAGGACCGTGCTCCCTGAAAAGCCAGGGATATGGGCGACGTAGACGCCGAGTTTTCTGATGACGATCGGTTGCTGTCCGATGACGCGATCGACAGCAAAGCCTAAGCGCTGGCCATCAACTTCGACGATCATGGCCGGCTCGGGATTGCTGCCTGCCGCCGGGGCTTCAGTTTTTCTCATGTCGCGCGTCAGAGGCAGGTGCGCGCCGAGGCGTCTGACGTTGACAGCTTTCTCGCGTAAGAGGATCGTGCGGGACTGTGAGTTGGACGTCTGCACTGTGCAGGCTCGCATATCGATCACTTCAGAAATTTCCTGGATTGGGACCACGTACTGCATCCCATTCGTTAGGATGATCAAAGAATCGATGATGCTGACACTCGTCGGCAGCGAGAGGATAAAACGCGTCCCCTGCCCAAGGACGCTGGAGGTGGTCAAACTACCTCCCAGCTGATCGATCGTGCGCTTGACGACGTCGAGACCCACGCCCCGGCCCGATACCTCGGTGATGGCTGCGGCTGTTGAAAAGCCAGGAGCAAAGAGGAAATCATAGATCTTCTCGGGAGGGAGATCTTTACCAACTGTGGCAAGACCTTTTTGAATGGCCTTCTCCAAGACCCGCTTCGTGTCGATACCGCGTCCGTCATCGCTGACTTCGATCGACACGCCGCCGGCGGTCTGAAACGCGGAGAGACGTAAAACGGCGGTCTTAGGCTTCTCGCCTCTTTGATCGGGAGCTTCAATCCCGTGATCGATCGCATTGCGTACCATGTGAGTGAGAGCATCCGTCATTCGTTCGATGACGGTCTTGTCGAGT
>CANJJY010000102.1 GCA_947474445.1 Oligoflexaceae bacterium | reverse complement strand
GGTCAATAGCTCCGTTCCCGTCCGCGCTTCATACCAATCTTTAGCCAGAGCTAAGGCCATAGGGACAGCGATAAGCTCAGGAGCCGTTATCATAACTACCAGAGGTGCAATACTAATCGCCGCATCGACTAACGAATAACGAGATGAAGACCCGCATCTCCTGCAGCTATCGCGCTTTTTGCTAATACACGGACAGTTCCTTCTAGCCCAACTGTTAACAGGCCTATCGTCGCTATTGTTCGCTCAAAAGTAGAAAATTTACGGTTATTTAGCCGTTGCAACCGCTCCCATCTTAACTCTAGGGCGTCAAACCGGAAATCGATTTGATCTTTGACGGAGATTCGTCCTGGTCAGGATCGGGTGGAGGGAAGTAGTGCCTTTGATGAAGTTACTTCAGCCTGATTAACTCAGCTTGCAACACGTCGATCAATTCCCATATTTTTAACGTCAACTGCTCTTCTTGAATTTGAATTCCATATGAATTAAAAATTCTTAATAAAAGTGTGGAACTATCATCAGAACAAATATCAAAGATGGTAGCTTCATCAGAAATAAAGAGCGGCTTCTCCTCGAGGTCTATCAGACTATCAACGAATTTCTGTACGACTTCTTTTCTCTTTTTAATTTCGCTATTGGATTCAAATTTAAAAGTAATGTTATTCAAAATTAGCACCTCAATTTAAAGGAATAAATCTTGCATTTTCAATGCCATTAGTAAGGCCATTTGCCCTTATGGGACCTACAGAAATGATTTTAAACTCGTCTCTGGTAACTGTTATTCTTAGCAATTTGTCTTCTACCTGCTGAATGATATTAATGTGTCCAGAGTTGGCATCCAAGAATCTTCGAGCAGTAGGCTCATTTAGAAGCTGGTTAAGCAAGGCTTCGTCAAGTTTGCCTGCTAGGTTCCCAAGGCGTGGGTCTGCCAACTGTTCGGCTACCCTTGGCGCGATCTTGAAATTGACAGTTTTAGAAAGTTGACTGCTCACTTCCCTCGCAGAGTCTAAAACCCTCCCTGAAATCTTACTAACTTCTTTTATTTCTAAAACTTCGTCAATATTTTTGCCCGCAACAATTAATTCTTCAGTGAGTCCAACTGCCTTTGAAAGCTCTGCCGTACCTTTTGCAACTGAAGCAACTGGCCCCACAACAATCGCTGCCGCGACACCAATTGTTGCCATACTGCGCTGAAAGCCACTTAAAGGATCGCCGGTCAATAGCTCCGTTCCCGTCCGCGCTTCATACCAATCTTTAGCCAGAGCTAAGGCCATAGGGACAGCGATAAGCTCAGGAGCCGTTATCATAACTACCAGAGGTGCAATACTAATCGCCGCATCGACGAGTGAATATACGAGATGAAGACCGACTTCTCCTGCCGCTGAGTTTTCATTTGCGTACGCAGAGTCGGCAAGCACGAGGGTCTCTCGGGCATTCATCATCAGTTGATCCGCTGCTTTTCTCCCTTCTCCTGAATGGGCAGGATCTGAAATGATCCGATTACCAAAGTCAATATAGGTACTGGCTCTCCGGACTGCTCTGCCCTCCAACGATACAGAATCTGTTTTGAATGGGGCTGGTCTCACAGCTATCTCTACGCTCGGTAGTTTGGCGCTGACATTCTGAGCCAGAACACTTCGATCTAGTTGGGATTGCTTGATGTTTGCAGCAAGCTCTTCTAGCTTTGAATCTGCTTGCTGGAAATTTGCATTTTGAATACTGACTGTAGCGTCTTGAAGGAGAGTTTGGCTCGATGCTTTGAATTCTTCCCTGATCTTATTATACCGATCAAAGGACTGATTTTCGACATTCAATACAAGAGCCAATGCCGTTGCTACTTCATTTTGCGTGCGACTTGAGTTTTCACTTATTGCAGCATCCAAATTCGCTTCCTGCGCATCAAAATACGCTTTAAAGCTCGCACCTATTTCCTGAAAATCTAAGGGCGCTGTAGGGGCGTAAGAACGTTGGTCCAACATTCCTATAGGTGGGTCGGACTTCCAGCTTATGGCCTGATCAAGGTAAGACAAACTTCGTTTCATTTCAGTTGCAATCAGAGCGCTAATATCCTCGTTCAAAGGGTCTTTGTTCCCCTCTAATATCAGCGGAGGATCGCCACCTCCGTGACCCAAATCCGTTGAAGAACTGCCTGCCCTATCGGGTAAGGCGGAACTTGAACTTGAGTCATCCGAGTAACTAGAACCCCAACCCGGATAAAATGCGCTGTTCTCAGGATAGGTCGTAGGCGCGGATTCTGAATAGCTGGTGATACGAATAGTACCATCAAATGTATTAAAATAAGACTGCATTTCCCCTAAAGAAAAGGAGCTGCCGTCTGGCAAACCAATCCGACATGAACTCGGCGAGCTACAAACGGGTTCCGCATATTTTATCGGGTTGAATACTGTTTTCACAGATTCTGGAATGCTGTCAAACATGCTATCTGAGAAATAGGTTTGATCGGATTCAATGACTATTTGATTATCGCTCAGCCGACTGCTTTCCGGCTTAGGCGAACATGCAAGAACCATTAAGACTACTATTGCGCACCAATTCTTCTTCATTTTGCCACCTCGGTGACCGCTTTGGTGCATGTATCAACGACCAATTTGTACCGTGGACTGTTAAGATCGAATGCACCCAAACTATCGACGCCTTGAGCATTCTCGGAAAAGACTTTGACCGCCTGTTGGCATCGAGCGTTGTCAGGCAAGAGCTCGGCCCGCTTATTTGCTGAAAGCTTTTGGATTTCTAAAAGACCCTTCCATCCTTTGCCTTCAATCCAAACTATCTCCTTATCGAGTAGCTGAATTTTGTCGTCCATGCTTTTCAGAGCTACGGCCCCCGTCTCTTGCCTAAACAAAGGATTTGAACGAATGAGGTCTTTAAATTGTATTGCCCTCTCACGTTCTACCCTTAGAATCCGAAGTGGTTCAGAATAGTAGTAATACAAAGTATGAAGTCGACCAGCAAAACCATTTGATCTCACCGTGCTCCACCATTCCGCTACTTTCCACATCATACGAACCAGCCAAAGATCCTTTTGAAGATCACCCATAACTGCGTCAATGGAAGCATTCGATGAAGCCGCAAAGCTCGCGTAGAGCAGATATCTGGACTTGAGGTACCCAAGGTTCGTGATCTCTCGTCGCTCAATCGAGGCGTTCTTGATTTCTTGCCTCATATCATTGAGTACACCGATGAAAAGCTTTATTTGCTTATTGTACTTATCCGTTGAAAGAACACCCGCAAAATCGCAATCAAATCCTGCAGAGTTGGTCAGGGCGCGTTCTGAATTTAGTCCTATCTGCTTGACGGTCTGATCAATGATGCTATTCAATCTGGCTTCTTTTACTGATAGATCCGCCATTCTTTTACGCACTTCAGAAAACTGGTCACTGAGTTTCTTGTCGGCAGTGTTAAGATCATTTTTGTCGCCGATCTGACTCGCCAAACTTTTCATCTCGACAAAGATCTGATCCATCATCTGAAGAAGGGACTTATTCTCTGCAGAATATATGGCAAAGTTAGTAGATAGCGAGGCATCCAACAAATTTTTTGATTCACCATTTACATAGGGCTGAAGATTTTCCGAAGGCCCCTTCACGGCCTTATCAAGAAGAATGGAATGGTTTTTATAAAGTAGACTCGCACTTTCCGCACATCGTTGACTCTTATAGGACTCGCACACTTCGTAAGCTAAATGTTCATAAGAGTCAGGATAATCGATTTCCTGGTCGCCTAATTTTATCTTTTGAATCAATGAGGGATCCAGCGGATCTATGGCGTTAGCTTTAAGATATTGAACGTATCGACAAGCATGATTAGGGTCTTTTTTATCAGGCATTTGACAATTTTCATCGCGCCAAGGCTCGCTCTTCCTGTCACACGAAGTTTCTGCGCGCAATTGCCAAGTAGGCAATAGAAGTTGAATTGTCAGGATAATTAGCCATAATTTCATTATGAATCTCTTGCTACAAATTAACGAATAAATGACTCTTTTTTAACGATATGTACTGAACAGAGATTGTTCTCCGATCAGATCTTGCTCGATTCTATTTATTTTTTGCAAGAGAAGCTCAGGTGCTTGGTTGTTCTGCATTTTAATGTCTTCTATTTTCTCAAGAGCGGAGTCGTACCAATGTTCCAGCTGAGAATACTTGTCAAAAACAACACAGAAATATGAATCAAGATCTCCTGGATGAGAACGGCAAAAATCAATATTCAACGAGAGTGAATTCACTGCATCTGAACCACATTGAGTCCCTATACTTTCAAAAGCTCCATAAAGATTCTCATATTCGGATTTCAAATCCTTAAAAATACCGACAAGCAGGGGGTCTTCCTGGCTTTTTGACACGAGACAGTTGAATGAATCCTTATCTCCTGCGAGACTTGATAGTTTTGAGATGATTCGGCTCATTTCATTTGACTTCAGTTCTTTTTCTGCGAGCAAAGCATCATAGGCTGCTTCGGTTTGAGACCAAGCTAACTGCATTTTTGCACTTGGCCTTGTTACGATCTTATTAAATACCAACTGACAGTCCTTGAATTGATAGGTGATCAAATCGAAAGGTTTTGTATCACGCAGGACTAATGGCCCCATTCCGGTACCTACTAGCAAATCGTTTCCTTCAAAATTATACTGAAGACTTAATGATCCACCGCCTTCCACAAATACCCCGATAAATGATGGCCGGGGACCTCTGAAATTGCGATTACAAGTCATTTTATAATTGATTAAGAAGTCCGATTCGTAAGGTTGAACTTCGGCCAAGATAGCATTTTGGTTGACTGCGCATGAGGACACTCCGCCTCCAGCATGATTCGAGCACTGAATTTGGTTTTCATCCACGGAAGCTTCCATGGGGAGTGAGAACGCCAAAGACATGATTAAAACTATCAACAATTGATGGGACACGATGCGATCTCCTCTTGAACTATCATTTAATAGCTTTCGCCCAATATTTTTCAATTACTCGCGTCTGGTATATGTCGCCACCGGGCATCAATCTGAAGATCATGAAGGACAAAGGTTAAGGAACCTCCACGAAAATCCCGAACCTGGACCTCTAGATCCCGAAGTTCACCGGCACATTCTATTTGAGGCAATTGAATATGACCGTGATCGATGTGGTTCAGGTTTTGAAATATTTTTGTGTAAATCGGAGTACCGAGAACTCCTTCTTCGTTGCGCGTCACAACAACTGCGAACGATGTGGGCTCGATAAACGTCGCTCTCTCGACGCAAACCCGTGTCCCATTACTTTTATATTTATGATTGACACAACCTTCGTGAGTATGGGGAGACCAGTTCGTAGAGAATTCAATTGACGCGTTAAACCTTACAATTTCTGTTTTTGGGAAACTACTATAGGGACCAAAAGAGAAAGTCCCTAACTGAGCAGGTCCGGAATAGATTCGATCATCGCCATCTATCGATCCAAAGCCTCCTGAAAGCTCCCCTCCAAGCTTAACGAACGGTTCTTCGCCGTCCCAATGTCCATAATCAGTGATACTATTGCGATCAGAAGCGCCGGATAAGCCAACTTCACTTTCTGATTGCACGACACAGGCTCCAGCGAACAATGTCGCCGAAATCAGGCAGTTGGCACAAATAAAAGCAAAACAAATCAATAAGTTTGGCATCACTTGTTTTCCCCGAATTCTCTGGTGCGTTGTCTCATACAGTAAATTAAATTTTTGCACCACACAGAGCCAAAATTTCGCGATTTTTCGTTCTCCCTTATTTTCATCAAGGTGTTAAATGTCGAATGATTTTTGACTGATTTTGCGGCCATATATTTATCGGTGGAGCCCGCGGCTGTAAGGGTTGCGTCGATCAAACAACCATCACTATTTTGATGTCCCAACGCGCCGCCAAACTTCTGAAAGAAGATCTCCTCGCCACAGCTCCGCAAAAAGCCAAAGACGTGAGTCAGGCTCAGGCTGATATTCTCGCTGTCGTGAGACGATTGGAAGATGAAGGCAAGATCATCATCGAACGGGGCGCGCAAAGAGTCGCCAGTTAAACCCCGATCCCTCGGAGAGACATCTCGATACCGTGAAGCCCACGGTATCGAGATCAAGCCACAGGACAATTACTCAGCTGCTGCTGGTTTTGCCTTAGGCTTCATCGCTTTGATCAGACCTTCAGCGAGCAGGATTTTCACCTTTTCTTCGCCGTTAACATATTTGCCCTTCTTTTTGATGACCATGTAGCGACCCGAACGCTTCTTGACTACGCGATAGGGTTTCTTCTCGCCAGCTTTCTTAGCCGCGGCTGGTTTCTTAGCCATTGCAGACTCCTCTCGATTTAGATTCTGGAAAAAAGTTTAGCACGCTCAAGGCGAGCTGCCAGCAGGGAAACGCAGGAGTGGCGCCGACCCGCGTCAGCGCCCGCTTTCGAGGATTTTATGGGCCAACTGATCGGGACGAGGACCCACCGAGCCGAAAGGCGACGCAACGCACATGCTGCCCTCCTTGCGAAAAGCTCTGCACTCCCTGCACCGCACCCTCGGGGAGGGCATGCTGGAAGGCATAGAGACTCGCACTGTCGGCCACCAGCACAAAGCCGCGAATTTCAGTCGCCATCTGCGCCCGCAGCCACAGAGCCAGCTCGCGGTAAAAATGCGGCGCCTGCTCGCCCCCTTGATCGAGACGCAGACCGTAGGGAGGATTCAGCGGCATCCAGATGCGACCCGGTGGGAGTTGCTGCTTGAAGACATCGGCGACGACCATCTCCGCGCTGGGGACATCAGGCGCCAGACGCCGTCGAAAGAAGGCGAGATTCTGCTCGAGACCCGCCGCGATCTCGCTATCCTTTTCGATCAGCAGGGCGGGAGGAACAGGGACGGGCGCCAAGGCCTCGCGTCGCTTGATGATCTGCGCCCAGCTCGCCGCCGGCAGACACGCCAGCTGCGCGACACTGTAGTCGGGCATCCGCCAGAGAAAGGCCGGGACACAGCCGCGACGGAGGAGCTCTTCCGCATAAAACGTCCCGCTCCCAGCAAAAGGAATCGCCAGCAGATCAGGCTGCCACTCAGGGCCCTGCAAGGCGGCGGCCCAACTGAGACAGGCGGCGGCTAGATGTTCCTGAAGAGGCGCACCGTGCTGGTGAACCTCCTTATAGTGACGGCGATACAAGAACTCACCCGCCAAGGAGAGAAATATCGTGTGGCGATTAGCGATCTGTTCACAGACGAGACGAAAACACCCGGGCGTCGACGCGATGTGGTAGCCGGATTTTTCGAGACTCTGCGCGATGAGTTCTTCGATCTTCCCCTCGTGAAAGAGCTTGCTGCGAAATGAATTCACCCGCAAACGCACCTTGGCGCCAGGCGGGAGATAAAGCGCCCAAGGGAGCTGTTCGATCATCGCAATGAGTTCACCAAAGCTCCCCACGTGACGACTCTGCAGAGCCCAGAGCGCATCGGCAGCGGTGAGGAGCCGCAGGGGGATTTCGATCAATTGCCGGAAGTCGAGATTCTCAAACCAAAGGCCGCTCTCGTCCTGCCGCTGGGTGCCTACAAACTTGCCGGGCAAAGTCCAATCGTCACTGAGTTCGCGCATCTCCCGCGCCGTGACATCCTCCCAACCGGGAGGGGGCTCGACGCGCACGACGTGCGGCTGCGCATAGATTTCTTTTTTTATGCGCCGCGCCTCGGGCCCATCGCGCTCATTCTCTTTCAACGAACCACCTTGCGTAAATAATCCTCGAGCACAGCATCATCCTGTTCGCTCGTCTCGCCCCGTTTGATCTGACGCACATCATCGAGCACGTCCTCACGGTAGCGGCGATTCACTTCATAGTCACGGCGTAGATCCACATCGCCACCGTCCACCTGATTACCATAGTACTGGTCGCTCGTCACGCGGCGCCTGCGGCCGCGTTTGCCCTGCTCCTGCTGGCTTTTGCGGGCTGCACTCTCGGCCTGCTGGAGCAGTCGCCCCGCAAAGTCGGAGGCGGATTCAGCTTCGACAAACTTCTGAGAATTGCCGCCGCCTATCGTCGATTCCATCGCATCGAGAGCGGCTTTCATACGTTCTCCCGCTCCGGGCGAGAGCGAGCGGAGTTGCCCTTCGAGTTCGCGCGTGCCCTTGATGTTGGAGTTCTGTTCGAGCCGCACCGAGGCCCAGCTTTCCTCCAGGTCTTTTGCCTGCCGTTCGGACGCCTTGTCGAGTTTGCTGGAGATCAGACTCTGACGCTTTTGCAATTCACGCAGCTGATCCTGAGCGTTAGCGAGACCTTTCTGTCTTTTCTGTTCCTGCTGCTGACGAGCCGCGTCTTCCTTGGCTTCCAGAGCTTCTATCCATTGGCGGTAGGATTCCACCGTCTGCGAGAGCACCTGCAGGGCCTGCTGCGTCGCGGGCGGGTTCTGACTGTCGACCGCCTGAATCTTCTGCAGGGCCTGATCGAAAGGTTTCTTTTGCACCTGTTGCCATTCGACCGGCGGCGTCTCGAGATGCGCGACGCGCTGTTCCCAGCGTTTGTGGCGTTCATCGAGGAACTTTCGCATGCGCTCGACGACGCGGGACACAGGCACTTTGCGTTCGCTCGTCTTTTGTTCCAGCAAGCGCGAGAGAGAACGTGCGGCGATGAAAAAGTCGCGATCGCGTTCGCGGTCGTCGAGACTCTCGTGTTCAAAGAGAAAGCGATTGAGTTGGTCCGAGGCGTTCATCATCGCGCTCATATTGGGCTTCTGATCGTTCTGCGCAAAGAATTCCTGAAACTCGCGGATCGTCTGCCGATCGAGAGCATCGAAGTAGGGCGAATCCTCCGATTGCCGCGCGGCCTTCTCGCCGAGTTCGCCGAGATTCTCGGGTTTCTTGTTTTTGGCGTCTTGCAGTTGCTCGTCGAGTTTGGATTTCAATTCCTTGAGCGTCTCGAGCGTAGCGCGATAGCGGCCGTAGGCGCTCGCCACCTTGATGATGATGGGTTTACTGCGACCGATGAGCGGCGTGGGCAGCGCGCGATCTGTGGCTTCGGCGACGATTTCGAGTTCCTGGAGATCCTGCTCCATGTAGGGTTCGAGCGGCAGACTATAGCTCGTCTCGAGCGTGTGTTTGTCAACCGCGAGGACTTCGGTGACGAGCTCACGATGCGCGCGTTCACCGCTCTTGATGCTGAGGTGCAGAGCTTGGAGAGGATGCTCGGCCTTGACACGGATGCTGAGCGGCAGAGGTCTATCGTCCGGCCAGGCCTCATCGAGGGGCGCGATCGTGGCGAGCTCGACTTCGGGGACGGGGAGATGTTTGACGTGAACCTTGGCGGCAGCCGAGTTGATCGACACAGTCGAGAGGTAGAGGTCCGCGTCTTCATTCAAGGCGAACTTCACCGCAAATCGCCCCACCGCATCGCGCTCCGTATCCTCTCCCGATCGAACCAGACGAAAGGTCTGCGTGGGTTTGCCGGCCTTGTCTTTGAGCTGAACCATGGGAGCGGCGTCGGGAGCGCCGACGACGTTGATCTCGATGAGGTTTTGTTCGAGCAGAGTGAGTTCTATCGTCCCCGAACCGAGCTTATAGCTCTGATCACCCTTGGCCGTCGGCGATCCCTCGACGACTTTCAACTGCGCGCCATAGCTGAGAGTCCGCGCAACTCGCTCGATGGAGTGGAGAGCGTTGTTCCAGGCTTGGCCGGCGCCTTGAAAGAGAAAGATGAGACAGAGCAGCGGCAGGAGCAGCGTTGCCGCCTTTGAGAGCAGGAGGTCGACCCCTTCCTTTTTTTGATTTTCGAATTCTTCATCGATATAGTGCTGCCAATCGGTAGGCAGAACTGGGGAGTGACGGAGGCCGAGGGCACTTTGTTTGGTGTTGGGGAAATGCATCTCGAGAGCGAGCAGCCAATCGCTGAGCGTACTCATCTTCAGGGATTTCTGCCAGCTCAGGGCGAGAAAAACCAGGAGCGAGATGACGAAGACGGTGAGCTGCTGGCCCCAATGTTCGGGCTTGATCCAGGCCCAGAGGAGAAAGAGGCAAAGGGCCAGCATCACGCTCCGCACGATACGGAGGACGCGCATCGAGGTGTTGAGGCCCCAACGGAACCGATTGAGACGCTGCAGATACAGTTCGAGCTGAGTCGCTTCTTCCATATGTGAGCTATCCTATGCTGAGCCCAGGACGGCTGCGGAGAAGCGCGGCCATCACGAGGGAGCTATCTCAAAGGGATGGATGGCTACGGACCTGACTTTGCATCCAGGGCACCACGGCCTGAAACAGCCGCGTGACTTCGTCCTGATCGTGGGTCATGGCCTGGGCGCTGATGCCCGACACTTCGCAGACCTGAAAAGAGGAGGCATCGGGGTGCGCGCGGGCTTGTTCGAGCAAGCGCGCGCTGTTGTAGAAGGTATCATCGATGGGGCACACGATGAGATTTTTCGCCCGTATCGCTTGGATCGCCTCCGATGCGCCGCGAATCGCTTGCAAGAGTTCCTGCGCAAATCCCGCACTGATCATGACGGTACGCGCCGACCCACGGAGGTTAGCATCATCGCTGAGGGGGAGAAAATAGGGCAAAAGAAAGCGTGGCAAACGGGCCCCAGGAGCGAGCGCGGCCATGGTATGGATGAGCATGCGACTGAAGAGCGGCAAAGCGGTTTGCTCTTGAAAGACGGGAGCGAGCAGCACGCAATGCTGGGCATACTGGGGAAAGGCTTTTTGAAAATGGAGCAGAATCAAGGCCCCCACGCCCTGGCCGATGAGAAAGGGCATGCGGCGTTGGGATTTGTAGCGGATCCAGGCGACCACCTGTAGGAGGTCGCTGACGAGGTCTTCGAAGGAAACCATTTTGCCGGCCAGCGGCGAGGAGCGGCCGTGGCCGCGCATGTCAAAGCTAAAGGTATTGAAGCCCTTCGCCACGAGGATGCGGGCGGCCGTCTCATAGAGTTCGACGTTCTCGCCGAGGTCGTGGACGAAGATAACAGGGGGCCATTCGCTGTGAAGTTTGGCCCAGCCCTGGACGTAAACCGCCGTGCCAAGGTGATCGACCGGACAGGAAAAAGCCATATTCTGTTCGGGTTCGAGCAGGCCATCGCCGACGCCGAGCGTAGAAATGGAATCTATTTCCTCGAGGGGAGGAAGCAGTGAGGGATCGTTTAGAATAGGTAGCGACTGTTCGTCGACAGGCGAAATGCTCACCTTATTCCCCAAGCTGGCCAAAAAAAAGAAGGATAGAAACCTGGCAAATTATTCTGATTTATACTAGCATAACGCCGTCTCTCGAACAGGGATTATTTCCCTGCCGTGAACAGACCACGTCAATTGGGGGTGCCCTGGTTTCGACGGGTGTGGCAGCGGGTTTTAAGGAGCATGTCCGGGATGGTTACGTGACCCGGTTATAAACGCGTAACAACGCTTAGTCGGCAACGATTACGCACTCGCAGCTTAATTAAGCTGCCGCTGACGGTACTTGCTGCTAGAGCAAGTCTCGAGGCGTACCATCCTCTAGCTTACTCGTAGATTTCTCCACCTGGGGACTTTACGAGGACACTCAATCAGGTTGCGGGTTCATCCATGTGTCTGCGAGGGGGTGAATCAAGAGGATTTCTCGTGGTGCTAAGCATGTAGCAGCCTTTGTCAGCACACGCTCGGACGCGGGTTCAATTCCCGCCACCTCCACTGTTTTGCGTCAGCAAAACAGTGGCCTCCCTCTACCCATGCCCTCAACAATCCCCATCCCCGAGAACCAACTCATTAGCTGCCACAAAACAGAGTAGATAGCATGGGTAGATAGAGTAAATCCAAATCCCAAAATCAAAAAAAGTCCGAATCCCCCCACAACATGTCCTTGGAAAATCCAAAAAAACCAGTTCATGCTCTCTCCCCAATCAACCGGGAGTAAAAACCAATGGCCTTCTCATTCCAAGATCTCAACGTCTACCAAAGAACCCTAAACTGGATCGACCAAGCACTAGACCTATCCAAACTCCTAACTGAATCGAACCAACCGTCACTATCAGACCAGCTAACTCGAGCCTCTACCTCCATAGCCC
>CANJJY010000101.1 GCA_947474445.1 Oligoflexaceae bacterium | reverse complement strand
TGGTTCAATCGGTCAATTCCTCTCGACCGACGGTAGCGGCCGCCTCACCTGGGGATCAGTGAGCGGTGCATCGGGCGGAACGGTGACCAGCGTTGCAGCTGGTACGGGTATGAGCGGCGGCACCATCACCGGTTCGGGAACGATTGGTCTTGCGAATACTGCTGTTACACCAGGTTCATACACAAGGGCGAGCGTCACCGTCGACGCCCAAGGTCGCCTCACATCCGCCGCTAACGGCGCCGCGATCACCTCGACCGATATCACCGACGGGACGATCGTCGATGCCGACATTTCAGCCTCGGCCGCAATAGCCCAATCAAAAATTGCCAATCTTACAACTGATCTCAGCACACTCTCTACCGGGGTCAGCGGCAAAGAACCAGCGATCAGCGCCGGCACCACCGCCCAATACTGGAAAGGCGATAAATCATGGGCCACCCTCGATACTCTCGCGGTTCCTGAAAGCACCAACCTTTATTACACCGACACGCGCGCACGCGCGGCGATCAGCGGCACAGCTCCCGTGTCCTATAACAGCGGCACCGGCGCAATCTCCATGGCCTCAGCGACCAGCGTCGCCAATGGTTATCTCACTTCATCCGACTGGCTCACCTTCAACAGCAAGCAAGCCGCCATCACCGCAGCGAGCACCGTCAACAGCGGAACGCTCACCAGCACCCTGCAAAACGGGCTTGAAGTAAAACCCTACGGCGCCTCGGCTGGTAACAGCGGCGAAGTCCGCTTTGATGAACTCGCCGCCAATGGCACGAACTACATCGGCTTCAAAGCGCCCGATGCTCTTGCGGCCAACAAAATTTGGGTCCTCCCGGCGGCCGATGGCAGCACAGGTCAGGTCCTCAAAACAGATGGTTCGGGCAACTTGGGCTGGGTAACTGGCAACAGCGGAACGGTCACCAGTGTTACCGCTGGGACCGGCCTGAGTGGTGGCACGATCATCGGCACCGGCACCATCGATCTAGCCAATACCGCTGTGAGTCCTGGATCTTATACTCGCGCTAATATCACCGTCGATGCCCAAGGCCGACTGACTTCGGCCGCTAGCGGTGCTTCGGTCAACCTCGGTAGCGAAGTCACGAGCACCTTGCCCGTCGCCAATGGCGGTACAGGAGTCACGACTTCGACCGGTACTGGCAACGTAGTTCTTTCCAATAGCCCAACGCTAGTCACGCCAGCTCTCGGCACGCCTGCGAGCGGGGTGGCGACTAACCTTACAGGTCTTCCCCTGAGCACAGGAGTCACGGGAACTCTACCTGTCGCCAATGGCGGAACCGGGGTCACGACGTCGACAGGGACAGGCAATGTGGTTTTATCAAACAGCCCAACTCTCGTCACGCCGGCTCTTGGCACGCCTGCGAGCGGCGTCGCGACCAACCTCACGGGTCTTCCCCTGAGCACAGGTGTGACAGGGACTTTGCCAGTCGCCAATGGTGGAACCGGGGCGAGCACCCTTACCCTCAATAACGTCCTCCTCGGTAACGGAACGAGTGCACCTCTGGTCGTAGCTCCCAGTACCTCAGGGAATGTACTGACATCCAACGGCACGACCTGGCAGAGTACGGCCATTCCAGCTACGACCTGGGCGACACCAGGCACGATTGGATCGACGACGGCTAACACCGGCGCGTTCACATCTTTGACCGCGACCTCTTTGACGGTCGCTGGCACGACTTCGATCTTTGGCGTCGGTGAAGCGGGAACTCCGACCGCTACAACCATCCGCGGTGCGGCAGCAGCGGGCGCAAATATCGCGGGTGCGGATTTAACCATCAAAGCCAGCAACGGGACAGGAACCGGCGGCTCAGGTGCTATCAATTTTCAGACAGCTCCGGTTGCAGCTTCAAGTAGCACGGCTAATACGATGGCTACTCGCATGACGATCGATAAGGCCGGCAACGTCGGCATTGGCACAACTAGTCCCGCTGCACCTTTGGACATTACTTCGGGGGCCACATCTACAAAAGTGGGTACTGGTGGAGTATCTATTATAAACACTGGTGGTAATGCTTCTTTATCGATTAAAGGTACAACAACGGGAAGTTCAACTCGAGCTGAGCTGGTTATCGATCGAACGGATAGCCAACGAGGGGCTGGTATGCGAGTCAAGTCCACCGGAGATAGCGCGGCTGAATGGTGGGTCGGTGTACCGTATAATGGCGGCGGCGTTTCTGATATGTTTCAAATTGGTCGGCATGCGTCGCAACCCGAGTATTACACAAATTCTCTGGTAACTATAGCCAATAGTGGTAACGTCGGCATTGGCACGACAAGCCCTTCGAACCGGCTGCAGGTTAGTTACCCAAATACCTCGAGCTTATATTCCTCAGGGACAGCGGGCCTCGTCCTTCAGAACACCGACACTGCTACTAGCTCGCTGAATAGCATAGCGTTCTCGAACGCAGGTGCAATCACTGGCGGCTACTTCGGCGCCCTTATCAGTTATATTCCAACCAGTGGTAGTACTACAAATACCGGCGGAGCATTGACTTTCGCCAACAAACTCACCTCGTCGTCCGCCTGGGTTGAAACCATGCGCCTTACAGACGGCAACGTCGGCATTGGCACTACTGCCCCCGCCAGTAAACTGCAAGTTACTGGTAGCGGCTTCTTTGGGTCAGATTCAGGCGCATTAGCGACTGGGGCCGGTACCGGAGTTCGCGTCTTTTACGATACGACAGGAAGCATCGGTCAGGTGAATAGCTACAATTACGCAAGCTCGACGGCCACTAATCTAGCTTTGCAAGCTAATGGCGGCAATGTCGGCATCGGCACGTCCACTCCAGACCACATTCTCGTCGTCAGAGACTCAAGCATCACCTACGGTGCATCCATAGCCATTGATTCCACCAATGTGACAGGTGGCAAAAAATGGGAGATTCAAAGTTCAGGTGGTGATGCAGCTGAGGGTCAAGGCAAATTGCTATTTAATAATGGCACAAACAATCCCCTCACACTGTCAGGGGGCAGTGTTGGCATAGGAACTACCTCTCCATCCTACCTGCTTCATGTGAATGGATCAGTTGCTGGTGTTGGTGCCTATAATGCGCTATCTGATGTTCGCTATAAGAAAGATATCAAAAGTCTTGCTCATAGTCTTGCCAAAATACTGGCCATCCGTGGCGTTTCTTACAAATGGATAAACGAGGAGCAGTACGGCAGCCAAACCCAGCTTGGTGTGATTGCCCAAGAAATCGAAAAGATCGTGCCAGAGGTCGTGACTACAGGATCTGATGGTGTCAAACGCGTAAAGTACACGGACCTCATCCCACTCGTCATCGAAGCCATGCAGGAGCAGAACGCAGAGCTGGAGAGCCTCAAGGCCGACAGCATACAGCTCAAAGCTAGAGCTGACCAAGCAGAGACCCTCGCCGCGCAGCTCAAGGCTGAGTCCGCGCAGCTCAAGGCTGACAGCGAGCGCAAAGACGCTGCCATCAGCCAGCTCAAGGCTAAAGCGGATAAAGCAGAGACGGGCGCCGCACAACTGAAAAAATTCATCTGCACGCAGTTTCCTTCGGCGGAATTTTGCTCGCATTGAAATTAAGTTTTCAAAATAAACTCTCCATTCAAGCTCTTCATTGGAAGCTTACAGGTTCCCGCGGCCTAGCTGTTCTTATGCGAAGTTAAGACGGCTGGCCCACATCAGTGGGACTTGCCGCGATTTAGGCACTGGGTATTTTGGACTTTGGGGCAGCTTAGGGCCTGCTTGCTCTGGACTACGTAAGGGGGGGGGGATGCCGGACTCATAAGGAGTAAGGCCTATAGAGTCGCCCTGAACTCCCGAATTGAAGCCGATTATTCGTGAGGAGGTACATTTAACATGCTGTTTTTATTTAATTAAATGAGGTGAGTAAGCTCTATTTGTTTTTGTCGCCTTTTTAGGCTAAAGTTATTCTGGGATCTACCGATAGGACCCCTAAGGCGCGGAGACGAGGTGTACCGAGTCAAAATTAAAAAGGACGCACAAAAGGTCCTAGATAAACTGCCTCCCAAGGTCCAGCGGAACATAAGAGACAAGATAAATGAGTTGGCAAATGATCCGCGCAAACTTAGCGGCGTCGAAAAAATGGGCGGGTTTGATAGCCGCTATCGTTTTCCAGCAGGCAGTTTTCGGGTCATTTTCGAGATTGAAGACGACGAGCTGATCGTCACTGTGGTGAAGATCGGTCCTCGTGGTGATGTATATAAGGCAGGCGGCGGTTAAATAAAATCTGATTACTAGTGAGGAGACCTGATATGGGACGACCAAAACTCAAAGAAGAACTCAAACGCGCGCATGTCAGTATCTCTGTCAAAAAGACGATCGAAGAGCTTGCCTCGTCGACGTCGAATAAGTCACATTTCTATGAAACTTCGGTGGAAGCATGCCAAGCATTGGCACTTGTCGTCAGCCGCCTTAGGTCCAAAAAGCTGACACTCGAAATGGCCATAGAAGAAATCGAAGACATCGCTGATATTTGGGCGGCGGAATTTGACGAATCGCTACCTTTTGATCTGACTAAGCAAGTAGAGCAAGAATAAGCGCGGCCACCGCTTTTGCCTGCTGGGATTGGTGTTTACTCGCGCGTTCGGCGTCCAAGGCTATCTCCATCCCGCAGATACACCGCATGACCTATGTCTTGAGGAATGTAGCGGCTCCTCATCGTATCCCCGGGGATAACTGGTTCGGCGTCGCATTGAACTTCTTCAGTAGGTATTAAATCAGCCGTTTCAACTTCTTCCGTCTGCACCTCAACTTTCCCGCGAGCTGCCGCCTCCGCTCTTTTATGCGCCCGTTCAGCTTTGCGCAGAGGATCGTCCTTATCCAAAATGCTTCCAGGGCGTGGTCCAGAACATCAGCCCAAGTCTGGCCCTCAGGCGCGAGAATATCTTTTGCACGCTCCAACTTTTCGTAGACCGCCTGCGGACAAAGAATTTTCACTTCGACCTGAGGAGCATCAGGCCGAATCTCCCCATCTAAAGAGACCGTCGAAAGAAAAAGCTCCGCTTCGCGCTTGGAGCGCCCTTCAATGCCCTTCATGATCACATCGAAATTCGCTTCGGTGAGTTTAGGGACAAGGAGGGCCAAGATGCAAGGCACCAAAACCCAACACTTTACCAATCTGACAAGGATCCAGTAGCAATCGCGACACCAATTTGAGAGAAGCTCGTCTCCAAATATCCTCCATAATTTTCTTCTCTAGCTAGCCAGGATGCGCGACGGGCTTCCTCTGTGCTAAGGCCCATTCCTGATCCGGCCCCTTCATACCACATAAGATACTGACCGTTGAATTTATGGACTGTTGCGTACCATAGGGCACCCTCGTCCCATTCACCCGCTCTCCCTCTTGAAAAAATGGGATTGCCAGGATAGCGTTCCCAATGAGAGAGGTCTTTGCTCCGAGCAAGGCCGATACTTTCAGGATAGTCCAAGAATTTTCGGCAGCCGCCATAAGTCATATAGAAATAGCCATTTTCCTCAAAAATACGCACTGTTGTGACACTGTAGCTGTCAAAACCTTCAGTTCCCCGTGTTGGACCGAACACCCGTCGCTCGGAGGCCGGATCAAAATCAATGCCGTTCGTTGATGTTCGGGAAAAGACTTCCCAGTAATCTTCCACTAGATTGTGACGCTGATAGAAGAGATGCAGCTGCCCTTCATAA
Source organism: Oligoflexaceae bacterium (assembly GCA_947474445.1). GTDB lineage: Bacteria > Bdellovibrionota_B > Oligoflexia > Oligoflexales > Oligoflexaceae > Oligoflexus. The sequence goes on along the minus strand of CANJJY010000101.1, from coordinate 6,333 downwards.
GCGATGATTTCTGGTGCGATGACTCCTTCTAAAACGGGATTCCCTGAAAACTTCTCAAACTTTTTCCCATCCGAAGAAATAGCAAGGGCGATCGAATAATTAGGCTGCTTTTTGAGTGACTTTGCTGTGTAGTAAACAAAAATTGAATCCTTAAAGACAATCGCTGCAGGGTCCAGAATGTAGTCAGTATCGGGCGCGTTTTTATCTAGTGAAACAGGAATGACAGGATCAGAAAAGGTCTTATTCCAATTGAATCCATCAGCATCACTCGCAGGCTTGGTCCAAACTCCGATTTCATCATGCCCACTTTCGCCTTGGCCTCGAAAGAAGTAGTAAAAATTGTCCTTGAACTCAAGTACGTCAGGGTTGGCTACGAGGCGACTATAGAAAGTTCCTGGAGTTCGCGAAATAAAAGGAGAAGCGCCAATTCTCGAGAATTGAAACTTAGTTTCACTCCTTTCGATAGGCGGAGAATAGCGTGCTGTTTCAACTAAACCATCTTGTTTCTCTAACTCCGCGGGGCTGCACCCTGTTGACAGAAGACTCTCTACTGTAACAGTTAAGCTGAGTAATTTTGTTTTCAGATTTGAAGAGTTCATAGTTCACCTAATCCTAGTTCAATCTTTGTATTTAAATTGGACTTATCGAAGTCGACGTAAGAAGATACCGGATTATAGGCGATTTTTAAGACACTTCAAAGCTGTCTGACTGAGCTATGACTGGGCACCGACCATCCTCTTCACACCAAGAAAATAGATCCGCGGCGCAGGGTATCTCTCGCGGATCAAGGCCCCTCGGAAATCGTCGCAGTATGACTTCAATAAACTGCAAATAGGCACCGCCATTTTGATGTGGAACCTTTAATTAACCGTTTTTATGGGATTAATTGACGGCGTAAAAAGTCTTCAACAAAACCATTTACGCCGCCGGCGCTTAAAGCTGCCTCACCCTATTCAGATAAGTGAGGCAGCAATGGAACAAGGAGCAAAATCTGGGACCTTAAAACAGGAAGGGCTGTTGCCACTGGACAAGGGGAGCGGTTCGGTCGGACTGGAGATCGAGATCATAGTTGACATCAACTATCGATACACGCGCGGATTGGATAGCGGCGTTTAAGCTCTGTGTCTTACTTCCTTCCGCAGCTGCCAGAGCGCGGGCGCTGTTGAGGATTCCGCTCGAATTTACCTTGGCTTTCAATTCAGGCTTGATATCGACTGTTTTTAACAAGATTTCTCTAATCGCATCAGCATCAAGTTTAGGGTTGATGTCTTTAATCTGAGCGGCGACGGCAGTGACCTGAGGAGCTGCTTGGCTGGTGCCGCTCAATTTCAAATAGCGGTTGTCGGGAACGCTTGACAGAATGCTGACCCCGGGTGCTGCGAGATCGACGACTTTACCGAAGTTCGAGAAGGCCGTCAGTTGACCAGAACTATCCACTGCGGCCACCGACAGGGCATGGGGATGCCGGATGGAAGCCGGAGCAGCTGGGAACGTGTCGTTGCTGAGTCCATCGTTACCCGCAGCGAAGATGAACAGAGTATCGGGAGCCTTTTTTAAGAGAATAGCTTGCTCAATATTCACGCGTTCAAGAAAGAAGGAAGCCAGCGCATCGACATCACTCAGTTTGGGTTGCGATCCCTGGTTAGCGAGCTGAAGAAGAGGAGTCACAATCGCTCTGGCCTGGCTAGCACCGACGCCGAGCGAGAGATTGCTCACGTCGACATGCTGTTCATCTAAATAAGCGGCGACTTCGGCAAAGACGATGCCCTGAGCTTTAGCAAGCAGAGTGAGTCCACCTTTAATCAGTTCACGTACGATCCAGTTCGGCGATTTGCCATCTTCGACGGCTGTTGCAACTTTTTGCTTCAGTCCTGCCAAAGGGTTCTCGGTTGGCACCAACTTTATCGTGAGAATGCGCGCTTCGGGATTCTCAGTGAGGGAAAGACCGGCAATATGAGTTCCATGGGCATAGTTGCCGTAAGTGACGATCTGCTTCAAAACCGCTGGGTCTTGTGCAGCTTCTTTCAGCCACGCAAGATCGGCAGGAGATGCCTTGCCTTCGAGGGCTGCATCTTGAACCGTAAAAAAACGCTGTACGGTAGAATTATAGAATTTTCCATACTTGTAATCGATGACCTTGGGGCTGTTTTCGATAAAATTCCAGCCATTGACGTCATCGACAAAACCATTCTTATCGTTGTCAATGCGATCGAAAGAAGAATCAGAGGGATTGACCCAGACCTGATTGACCAATTTCTCGTGCTTGAGGTCGACGCCACTGTCGACGACTCCGATAACACTTGCTTGTGCTTGACCAACCAAGCTACTTCCGACGATGAGACCCGTACTGATGATGCGACGCATGATGTAACTCCAAAATGAGAACGTTATGAATGATCCAACTGCTTCAAGAAGTTTTACGCATTAGAACGCAAAATCCTGAGTGACAGCAGGTCTGAGGAAAGACTTTTTTTGAACTAAAATGGGAATTGAAAAAGAAGAGACGAGTTAACAGGGACAACAAGAGAAGAGGGAAAAGATCGAGGGTAGGGGATACGAAGTCCTCGTTGGGCTAAAAATGTGAACTAGGTGCAGCATAAAAATCCATAACAAAGGAATAGGTGACGCTCTAAGAAAGTTGCCTCAATCACCTTTTTCTGTCAACGACCTTTCGCAAAAAAAATATGAGGTCCTTAGACAAAATTATTATATGCAAATACGTGAGAGGAGGTGGAGACGATAAACGTCAAATGAAAAACGACCAGGTCGAAACCTGGTCGCATGAACTTGAACTCGAAGGACTCGTCGTCAGATTTTAGTTGCTTGAACAAGACATGAGACCCTCACTTGCTCAATTCATCTGCGAGCTTCGAAAGGCTGTAAATTCTGGTCCAATGCATAGCAATGTACTTCCTGTTGCTTGCCAATCAAAATCGACGTCTCGTGATTCAAACAGCGTCGTCAACCAGCAAGTAGGCGCTCGTCCCGGCAAATCGTCGATCAAGGCCATAGGTCGCTGAGGGTAAGCACCGGCTGCGATCAGCTTCTCGATGAAAAGGTGAAAGCTTTTGCTGCCTGGGTCGACGAGGATAGGATCCTTGGCGAAGGCCAGATTTTGCCAAAACGAGGGACTGCCTTTGATGGAGGTTGACTGAATCACGTGGTAGCGAGCATTCCAATCGTCTCCAAGCCAGGGCAGCCATAGCTCAGCAACTGCATGGACCATCCTCCTTATACTGGGAAAGACCTCAAATTCAATCTCAGCACCTCGAAGGGCTTGCAAGAGAAGGGCTTGACGTTGAGCTGACCCTGAAAGGTCATAAACGACGAAAGCGATGCGGAGCCCATCCTTCCATGCGGTGCGCAATGACTCCATTTCATCGATCATTGCCTGAGTCGTCTTCCAAAATTCTGGCTTCAGTTCGATCAATTCAGAAAGTGAGGGAGCGAAATCCAATAGATTCTCAGTCGCATCGGTATCGAAATAAATCAAGTCTGCTTGCTTAAGGGCCTTGAGGCCATGTAAAGAAACCTGGTCCAATGATTTCGATCCTAATCCGATCACAGCGATTTTATTTGCTGGCATAGATGCATATCCTTGCAACAATATCTGAACAATCTCATCCCGTGAGAAAGCCTGACTTCAATGATAAATGAGGAAATTACTTAGACGGGGAGACAGCAACAGGAGCAGAAGCTTGCAAGAAGTGGGAGGGTGGTGAACCAATTACGGGGAAAAATTGTAGGCCTATCGCGCATATCAACCATCCAGACCAGCAAAGTATTCAAGAGCAAAATAAGTAGAACGTATCTATAGAGTGACTGAAGACTTTTCTATTGTCAAATGCAAAGTGCGAACTCTCTTCAAAACGGCTCTTACTTCTTCGCTCCACAGGGAGAATCTGCGGCACGCTGCGTGCTATGCATGCCGTATCGTTTTCGCCTCCTTACAAGGCTCGTCTTCACGCTGCTCGCACACGAGGCGGGAGCAGACGGAGTAAATGAAGCGAACGGTTTCATGAGGCGCTCCTTTTGCTGACTGCTTACCATGTCAGGCAGCTTTGAACTGTCTTAAATATCGAGCAGAATCACTGATTTGCGTAAGTGGTTTCGGAACGTTGTCCTCCCAGTAATGGACCGAGGCTCCTGAGAATGATGCCAACGATCTTAAGAATTCTCTATTACCTATTATACAAGCTCGCTGCATGTTCAAGGCAGACCTTTCAGCCGAAAATATGTCGATCTGAGACCACATTCCCGCAGCCACGCCTTGCTTATTCATCCCGACGATTACAGTCTTTGCCAGGACCTTGGAAAGTATGCTGTCGAGCAGAATATCGATCTTTATCAAACACTTTCTGTACGTTGTTCAGGTGGAACGTGCACGCCGGTTTTCTCAAGCCGCACGATCATTCGTGATCAATCAATCCGAACATATTTTTTCCATTTTCCTCTGGATGAAAGCGAACCCTTTTACTCTGTAAGACAAGCCTGAATAATGAATTGTCGAAGCGGCACGCTGGTGTTGCGTTGGATCAATGGAGGGTGTTACGCCGGACGTACCACTTTCTCGTGCCGCGGAGCTGTTTTTCTTTCCATTTGGTTTCCTTTCTGCGGAAAGCCTTTCCGCAGCACGGAAAAACGGAATCCAGTGATGCCACGTGATTTCCGTTTTCCTCAATCGGCTCTCAGTTAAGAAATATTTCTGATATTTTCACAAATAAGATTTTAATAATGACCAATCACATACGCTCAAGTGACCGGAAATCAAGGGCTCGGGCTGGCAGCGCAGCGTAGTCCAGCGCTGGCGAACGAAGACGACGGAGCACTGTCCAGATGAGCTGCGAATACCCCGGCGTCCGAGCCAACAATCCAGTTACCCCCACGAAGGAGGGCGCCTCCGGAACCATTGGTTCCTGGGTAAAACTGACCAATCCACTTTCCGGAGTTCCATGCATCGGACCAAGAAGCTTTGACAGCGTTTGTGGGGACGAGATCCTTGAGCGCAGTCGTCGTGGTTCCAGTGACGGCCGTGTATTCATAATATGCTGCTGTCGCGCCGGGTTTATCCCCGCGGTTCATATAATTGACCCACTCCCAAACGTTACCGGAGAGATCCCAGATTACATTGCTATTTGAGAGAGTAAGGGTGCGCCTTTGCTCGGTGGTATCGCCTGAGCTGGCAGGGGTACAGTTCGTCTCGACATAAAAGAGGGCGTCATCGCTGGAAGCGGCGCAGGCCGAAGCAGGGCTATTATCATTATGTCCAGCGAATAGGTTGCCGCTGCCGACCGTATCACCCGTCCAGTTGCCATTTATCCCTGCAACGTTTGCTCCTATGGTCATCCACTGAGGATTAGAGATCATATCGTAGCCCGTGCCAAGGGCCCGGCAGGCCGCAATCGAGGCGGTCTGGGTAATGGAAACCCAAGGCGTGAGAGCCGCTTGGGAAGTAGCCACAGTTGATACGCTTTTAGCCTCATACTTCATCACACAAAAATCGCCTGTTCCATATGCACTATCGCCTGGAACCTTGATCCACCCTGTGGGGCAGCTAAGAGTGGCAACATAGCTTCCGGTGAGAGTCAGACTTTCGATCGCCACCGCATTTTTGATGTTGGCGTTGACGAGTTCACTATCACCACTTCCCGTGTAGCGGGTTCCAGCACTATCAAAAAACTCGAACGCCCCATCTGTCGTAAGCTGGGTTGTAAAGAGCGTGAGGTCTGTCGTGCCTGTATTCGAGGCCAAAGGATAAGTGGCCGAAGGATATTGTCCCGTGACGCCATGGATGATGACGCCGTCTTTGACCTTGTCTACGCTCAGATCGGCATCGCCTGTGATGGAATGCCGGGCGCCAGCGGCGTCCCAGAATTCGGAATTGGCGGCTGTAGCCATGCGGGTTTGAAAGTTGGCGGACGTGAGACCTGTGTCGGTGCCCATGGCACTGAGGTCCATCGATTTATAGGTCGCGGTCGTCACGCAGCCTGCTGTGTTCCCGGCATTACAATCGGCTAGAGTTCCCGCAATGCCCGAGAGGGTGAGAGAGGTGCGGATCGAAGCCTTGCCCGAATCGATGGCATCGTAGCTGATCGCCTTGAGGGGCTGGGTCGAGGCTACATAATTTGGAACAAAGCAGTTCGAGCCATTGGCAGCGCAGGCTGTGGCGGCATAGTAGGAACCGCTTGCGACGCAGCTTTGTGAACCGCTTGTCGAGCAGTTGGCCGGGGCTGCTGTCGCTGAACCAGCGACACCAAAGATATTCGCCGTGCTCAGGATATTGGCTGCCGTGAGATCGGCGTCACCAGCCACCTGATAACGGGCGCCCGCTGA
>CANJJY010000100.1 GCA_947474445.1 Oligoflexaceae bacterium | reverse complement strand
GAAAGCAGCGATGCTCGCTTGAGCGCATATGAAAAGGCAGAAACGCAGTTTCGCCAAGCCGGCGGATATAGCCTTGAAGCTAAGGCTAGCGGGATTTTGCATGGGCTCGGCTTTAGACCCGATCAAGTTCAGGCCGATCCCCGCGTCCTCTCGGGCGGCTGGCGCATGCGTCTTGAGCTCGCTAAAGTATTTATCAATGATCCCGATGTACTGATTCTCGATGAGCCCACCAACCATTTAGATTTGCCCAGTCTCATGTGGGTCGAGCGGTATCTGCAAAGCTTTCGTGGCACTTTGCTGTTCGTCAGTCACGACCGGGCCCTCTTAAATCGCCTGGCAACGGGGACGCTCCTTTTGAGCCAAGGGCAACTGAAAGCCTACAAAGGAAATTTTGATCAGCTTTTGGAACAAAGAGAGCTTGAGACGCAGCAAAATGAAGCCAGACGGCAAAACCTCGAACGTCAGCGTGAACAGCTCGAGAGCTTTGTCGATCGCTTTGGAGCCAAAGCCAGTAAGGCTAAGCAAGCTCAATCAAAGGCCAAACAAATAGAAAAACTGCGCGCCGTCGAAGGGACCATAGAGACGACGAGCCAGCAGGCGACTTTGCACCTGAGACTTCCCGAAGCGCCCCCGTCGGGACGAGACGTCGTTGTGGTTAAGGATCTGACCATCGGCTACACAAAGGCTCTGGCCAGCGGCATAAATCTACTTTTAGAACGTGGCTCTCGCATTGCCATCATCGGTAGCAATGGCATCGGCAAATCGACTTTTCTAAAAACTCTTGCTGCTCAGATTGAACCGCTTGCCGGCGGATTTCAAATTGGACTCAAGACCCGCATGGCCTACTGCGCTCAGAATCACGAAGATATTCTCGACTACGAACGCACTATTCTCGACAACGTGCTCAACGCAAGGTCCGATTTAGGTGAAAAGGAAGCGCGACAAATCTTAGGTTCGTTTCTTTTTTCAGGAGAGGCTGTTTTCAAATCGGTTAAAGTCTTGTCGGGAGGTGAGAAAGCACGGGTTGCTCTCTGTCGAGCCATCGTTCAACCCTCCAATTTTTTACTACTCGATGAACCCACAAACCACCTTGACATGAGCTCAGTGGAAGTTTTGATCGAGAGTCTACGCGCCTATAGCGGAAGCCTTTTGTTTGTCAGTCACGACCGCAATTTCATCGAAGAACTTGCCACCCACATTTTCGTGATGTTGCCCGATGGGCGATCCGCTCTTTTTCATGGTGGATTGGACGACTACCAGCGTCTGGCTTCAAGTCAGGGTTTTCCGAATGTGTTAGACCCAGAACGCCCGAGCTCAGGCACAAGCGCCCCCCCTCGCAGCAAGGAAAGTGCTCGCGATAACGAAGTCGCTCGCCAGCTCAAGAAAGATCGCAATCGTTGGCAGAAGAGTATGGAAAAAGCAGAAGCCGAACAGCTCAAACTCAAAAAAGAAATACTGACTCTCGAGCAGGCCCTCAGCAGCCTCGACCCCAATTCTTATCAGGAGGCTCAAAATCTGCATCAGAGCCTGCAAGCAGCTCAAAACAAGCAAGCCAAAGTTGAAGAAGAATGGTTAGAAGCTGCTGAACAGCTGGAAGCAACGGAGAAGGCCCTCGCTGAAATGGGCCGTCTGGGTTCGCAGGCAGGAAGTAACGTTCGGGACGAGGATTAGGTTTCCGGTTCGACTTCGACTTCTTCGCCCTCTTCCAATTCTTCGGTGCGATAGCTTCGCGATCTGGTGCAGGGGATTGGTTCTCCGACCTTGATCGATTCAAAATTTGTGCTGAGAATCTGCGGTTGAGTCTTCTTGAGGAATGCCGCCGCATCCTCGGGAACTCTGAAGAAGGGATAGTCTTGGTATGCGTAAGATTCGAGAAATTTCTTAGGCCCCTCCATCATCCCGCAAAACAGAAAGGGCTGTCGCAAGCGTTTGCGCAGCTGGAGCAACTCGGTCAAGATCGTGGTGCAAACGTCTTTCTCGTCCTGAAAATCGACAACGAGATAGCGTAGCTGATGGACCACAAGCCAATTGTGAACACCCACTGACAATTCAGAGCAAGGGCGACAATCATTGCCCGCGGTACAGATATCGACAGCATTTAATACGACTGTGCCGTCAACAATTTCGGGAACAAAGTCCATAAGCTCACTTTCCCCGCAAAAAGACCCAAATCTGCCTAAATCATGCAAAAAAACTCAGGGAATATAGACAGACCAAAGTTAAACATCAAGATCAATCTTGTCGTCTGGTGGCTCGCTAAGTGCATGGCCAAACAGACTTTTTCTATCGATCCAAGAGCCGACCAGCCGGCGCTTGACCTCTGTTAAGTCCCTTTTCTTTAATGTATTCCTTAGTTTATAAATATAGCTGGCAAGGTCCGAGCGCAAACGATCAAGACTTTTGCCCTCTATCGTCAACGTTTTTACCGCGAGTGGTACCTCGTCATCGCCAATCAAATCGAGAAGGCGCCGGTCCGAATCCTTATTCAAAACGCCTGCTTTCACCAAATCTACGCCGCTCACCTCCGTGGTCAGCCGGATATGGAGCCGATAGAGTGGCATTACGACATCGTGCGGGTGGGGTCTCTGTTCGAGCCTCAGATCGAGTTCCCAAATATCACCCGTCAAATCGCTGAGGTGTCGATAAGAGTTCTCCGCGACCCAGTGGTTGAACTCAGCGTCAGCACTGGTTAGACTAACGATCACAGGTCGCCTCTCGTGGGCTAGAAAAGTCAATTCCGTACTCCCTTTGTCGATAGGTCGCCTATGACTTTCATTTTACAGAAGCTTTTGCACGGCCGGTTGCGGCAGATTTTGCCGATCTGGTTTTTGCTCCTCTCGACGGCCTGCGCCTACCGCTTCAGCAATAGCTCGTTGCTACCGCCCGAAGGTATCCGGACAATTGCCATCGAAGCCGTCTATGACACAAGTCGTGACGTTATTCCGCACGAGTTGATCTGGTCGGCTGTACAAAGAGAAATCGCGCGAACGGGTCGCTTGGTCCTGACATCGCACAACGAGGCCGATGCTTTGATGACACTGTGGGTCACCAGCTCAAAAGTGATGCCAGGCGGAACTCCGAGCCAGGAGCCCAAAGCGAAAGATCCCATCGCAAACGGAACGGACATACCCTCGCCACTCGAATTTCGAGAATTACGCCGCGCTGGGAGTTGGACGTCGGATGAAACAGTCAATTTCACGTTGGAAGTTGAAGTTCACGATTTGAAGTCTCGCAAAATTCTTTTTAAGAAGTCTTACACCCGAGGGGCTGGTTTCAAAAGTTTGCGGGCTCAAACGATAACCCCCGTCGCCAGCGGCTTTATGCATTATGAAGAAGCCTTGCGCGCGCAGGTGAAATTCCTTTCCGATCAATTAGCTCAAACCATGGTGACAGATTTCTTTGCGTCCCGAGGCTCCACTCAATAGTTAAATCGGTAGGGATGAGCGCATCCGCAACTGTCCCAAGGCTTTTTCAAATTCTTCGATAAGATCTGACTCTGATACCTGGACGAGCTGCCTGCTCCAGAGAACCCAATGCCCATCGATCATTACATGCTCGACTTGACGGGAAACACCTGAAAAGAACAAGTTTGTCAGAGATCGGGTCCAAGGATAGGTTTCAATTCCTAATCGGATACAGACAAAATCTGCAGCCTTGCCTACGTCGATACTCCCGAGGTCACGGGGCGCGAGCAACTGAGCGGCCTCACCCAAGACCATAGCCCCGAGGTCAAAAGCGCTCAGCGGAAATCCACTGTGTCGCGCGAGCAGAGCCATGCTCCTCGCCTCATTCAGTAGATCGGCACCATCGTTGGAAGCGGCACAATCCGTTCCCAAGGCAATCCGCATTTTAAGTTCAAAAAAGTTTTTCAGGTCAGGAAGATTTTCATAGATAATTTCGGAAACCGGACACAGTCCAACTAATGCCCCCTGTTGGCTTATGAGCTCAAGATCTGCGCGATCCGCACTGACTAGGTGCACGAGCAGAGACCTATCATGAATGACACCCGCTTCATAGGCTAGGCGCACCGGACTCATTCCCGTTTGATTGATGACCCTTTCTCGTTCACCCCAGGTTTGCGAGAGGTGCATATGGAAGGGCAGTGCATTTGCTTTTGCGAACTGCCCGAGCTCTTGCAGCAATCCTTTCGAAACAGTATCGGTAGCATGCGCATAGACTACCGGTTTCACGCGCGAGGAATAGGGCCAATTTTCAATTTTATTACGGAAATGATGCCAGGTTTCCTTACCGGCTGGGTGAGGTCCTCCTTGATCTGCTATGTGCTCCCCAATAAAACCTCGCATCCCCAAACGCTCAAGTGCCTTGGCGACACCGTCTATAAAGAAATAAGCATCGACGCAACTGGTTGTCCCTGACTTTAAAGCATCGACGAGATAGGGGTATGATAGAGCTTCTATTAGATCTGGGGTGAGCGATTGTTCAGCTGGAAAAAAGAAGTTTTCTATCATGCTGGAGTCACGTTTATTATTGGGCCCTTGAGCTTGGCCGAGACCCCGAAAAAAGCTCATGCTCGCGTGCATGTGAGCATTGATCAGACCGGGCATCACCAGGTAGCCTGGCAAACTGATCGATTCAGCCTGCGGGAAGCGCTGCCTCATCTCTTCTTTGGAGCCCAAGGCAGCTATGCGCCCTTCGTGAATACTTATGGTCAGCTCGGCAGGGGTTTCCTTACTGAGGTCTGTGAAGACCCAAGCATCTTCGACGAGAAGACCTTTACTCATATCTTTACGGGCCATAACCATGCTCGTTTGTCCTAGATAAAGTACAGGGGATCCTGCATGTGGCACGATGCGAACCATTAATGTAGCGGAAGTTGCCTTGCCGAGCAATTCCTACACGATTTGATGCACCCTTGGCGAATCACACTCCCAAAAAGCGCCATCCGATCTCTTCTAAAAGCCTTGTTTGAAGGGTAGTCCCTGTCTATAGTAGCCTTGAATCCGTCTTTGATAGGAGATAAACATGGCCTTTAGACTACCTGAATTGCCTTATGCGAAAGATGCTCTGGCCCCGCACATCTCTGCGGAGACCTTGGAATTCCATTATGGTAAGCATCATCAAACCTATGTCGACAATCTTAACAAATTGGTGGCGGGCACACCGAATGCCGACAAAAGCCTGGAAGAGCTGATCAAGACTACAGATGGCGGTATTTTCAATAACGCCGCCCAAGTCTGGAATCATACCTTCTATTGGTATTGCCTCGCGCCCAAGGGTGGCGGAGAACCCAAGGGTCGGGTTGGCGATGAGATCAAGAAAGCTTTTGGATCTTTTCAAACGTTCAAAGAAAAGTTCACCGAAGCGGCTCTCACTCAGTTCGGTTCGGGCTGGGCCTGGCTCGTCAAGAAGCCTGATGGCTCTCTTGCGATAGAAAAAACACCCAACGCTGGCAATCCTTTGACCAGTGGCCTGAAGCCACTCCTCACTTGCGATGTTTGGGAACATGCCTATTACATCGACTATCGTAACGCGCGCGCCAAGTACGTCGAAAACTTCTGGTCTCTTGTCAATTGGGACTTTGTAGACAAGCAGTTCTAAGCCTGAGAGCTCATTCCCTCCTGCCTCACCATCAGGTGAGGCCTCAGCTTCGATCCCAGCCTTGCTTTTTGCTGAGAAAAGTCAAATTCAACCAAAAATCTCGCGTCCTTCTTAAGCCTTCGAGTTCGACAGGATCAGCTTTCCGCACGCTGAGATCTTTCAACTGCTGCTCGATTTTCTTCACTTTTATGTAACTGATTAAGACCAAAAGGATCATGGCAACGGTGAGCCAACGCAAACCGATAGTCAGAGTTATCAGAGGGAGCAAATGATAAGCGATTCGCACGACAATCAATTCGAAGCCTTTCTCATGGGTAGGGAACGGATGGAAACGTCCCGTCCGCAGGTAGCAGAATGCTCGCTGTGAGCTTGAATCCAGAAATTCCACTTATGCTTGCCTTTCGGCAGTAGAGCCGTTTCAAAGAAAACTCCCATCCGTTCTTTTGCCGGAAACTGACTGATGGGTCGACCCAACACCTTTTCCACTGCTGGTACATCGCGGATCAGACGCGGGAAAAAACCCAAGGCGGCAGCCTCACGGGTGATTTCAAAGTTCAAAGAAAAGGCTCGACCACCCACAGCTCCCTGCAGTTCATAGGTGCACAGCTTGGGAGTACAGTATCGCAGGTCAGGCGCACTAAGTGGCAAAGCTTTCTTGGGATTCACAGCTTCAGGATCAAGAATTTCTATTCGACTCTTTTGCTCGTCCCAGGTCACCTGAGAAGCGCGATCCCAGGTATAGTAAGCTCCACTCCCCCGCCTTAAATACTTAGCTGCATCAACGGGCAGATACATCGTCATCGGCATATAAAGCGAATCATCAAAAAAGTTGACCTCTGGCATCAGCGCAAGCTCGATGCGAAACGCCAAGACCTTCAAAAAAAATTGGAGACCCCCAACCAAGCCCATGGGGCCCTGATGCCGATGCAAGATGCGTGCATCCATATCATCGGTATCAAATACAAGAGTTAAGAAATTCTTGACGTCCCCGATGATCACGAGGTCTGATCGTGCCGCTGTCTCTCTAAACGACTTAAACAGAGGATCAGCTAATTCTATGGCATCGAACACCAGGTGATTACGCTCGCTGTAGCGGTAATGATAGTATTCTGTACGTAAAGTTCTTTTGTCTCTATCATAGGTGACTGGACTTCCCGACACCTGAAATCTGTCTTCAGGTTTGCTTGTACATGCGGCGAGGTACGCGAACTTTTGATCGAGTCTGAGCTCGAAAACTTCTCGGGCTGCACAGGGTAGCTCGAGGGCCCCTTCATAGCGCGCAGCAAATGATGAGGGTGAAAAGCTGATACGATCAAAGGGGGCAATGCGATCTTGCATCCAATTGTCAGGAACAGGAAATATCAGGTCACCGTCACTATCCATAGGATCGAGCTGGAGAGGCAAGCTCTTCCACATTCCTTGATCGTAAGAAAAGAGCTGGAGTTGTTCGCGCATCACGAGTTGCGGACGATCCCAAGGGATGCGCTGTGAGGAAAGCAATTGAGGGCAGGCGACAAGACGATCAAAAAAGCTAAGTCCCGGAAAGAAAAGACTCAGGAAGCTTCCTGTGACGAAGATGAATTTTTTCTTTCCAAGCCATAATGACATAATAAATCCGTAATGAGGTCGGTTTGTCGGCTATCGAGCTCAATATACCGGACCCCATGCAGATAAAGCTCCTCATGATTTTGCACCCAGCGCACTTCGACTGCAATAGTGCCCAAACCCTGCGCAGCCAACTGCTGACCAAGAGATCCATCGAGCGAATCGAGCTGCACTTCCATGCGAGTTCCCCGTGCCTGCAAAGAGGGCAGTACAATACTCATACCGGTGGGTGAAAAGTTAATCAATTCGGCAGCATTTCCTAAAGCCCTGACGATAATATTTCCGGGCTGCGCTACAGTCCACCGTCTTTCAAGGCGGGTCAAATATGCTGTCGAGCGATAGGCCTCTTCAGCCTGGCTTCTGAGCTCAGACCCTTCGACAAAAGGATCATACTCCCAGGCTTCCACCATATCGTTATGATGCTTGATAGCGATCATTCGCCGTTTGGCACGTTGCATCGATCCTATCGGTTCCAGCAACTCTTTCGTGGTCGGACCGACGAGAATGGAATGAGGCATGCAAGCGCCTTCAAGGCGTTTCGCAAAATTTACTCCGTTGCCAATCACGGTGAGATCGAGTCTTTGGCCAGACCCCAGATTGCCCATAAAAACCGCTGCTGTATTGATACCGATACGGAGGGGAAAGACCGGCTCACGATTGCGCGCTGCTTTAATCATGCGAGGTACATTCGTCAATTGAATCTGCGTCGCTGCTAAGAGGGCTTTCTCGGCGTGATCGGCGTTTTCCGTGTTGTCCTCAAAAGAATATCCAAAGAAACAGAGCAAGCCGTCTCCGAGAGTCTTGTTCACCATTCCACCGTGCGCGAGAACAGCACTCGATATTTCATCGATCAATTCGCGTAGACTCTCAAAGGCCAGGCGCGGCAATTGATTTTCAACCATCAAAGAGAATCCAACGATATCCACAAACATGATACTGACGATTCGTTCCCGCGCGTCGAGCGACAATCGCTCAGGGTGCTCTTGCAAAGTCTGCAGAACTTGCGGCTGAACCGATCCCTCTAGAGCCTGACGAATATACTGCGATTTGCGTTCCGATACTTTAGTGCGATGAATGAGCAGGGAAAAGCCAACCCCTAAAAGGCTTACGGTCGGACTGAACCAAGGCAAAACCCATCCAAGCAAAACAAAGCTACCGATCCAAACAGAGGTCCATAGAAAAGAGAAGGACAAGAGAGCAAGGCTCAGCGTCACTGGCGGCAGCCACCACGATAGCATGGCTCCGAGCACTGCAAAGATAACGATAAAAAATGGCGCTGCTTCGATGGGTCTGAGACTGCTCTTTTGCAGGATACTATTTAAAACCGCAAGGTGGGTATAAGCCCCTGGCATCAATCCGATGGGACTTGGCTTAAAGTCGGTGTTGCCAGTGAAATGCATGGGTATCAAATAGATGAAGTCACCTTCCTCTATACTGGCTAGAGCTTTTGCCCTCATAGGCTCTTTAAGAAGGACACGGAGTGAAAATACCTTTTTAGCAAACTCCGCCCGCGTGCTGAAATTAATAAGGGCAGATCCGTCGCTCGCCAAGGGAATTTCCGTGCCGTCGACAAAGAGCTGGCCTTGATAGAAATGAACGTCTTGGAAAGGGCGCAGCATGAGATGAGGCAAAGTCTTCTGATTGTCCAGCCGTAAAAACGGAAAGTAGCGACCTTCACGCTGTCCGTACAAGATATGCCCGATTTTCTTGAAAGCCCCTCGGACGGAGGGTTCTGGGCCGTAGACGATACTGCCTATAAAAGGTGCTATGGGCAAACGAGCCGCTTGTTCTTCGGACGAAAGCCCTGAGGATCCTGCTTCGGGTAAATAAGAAAGCAGATTGAAATCGGAATCACTTAAATCTAAAGGAATCCGACCGGAAAGCTTTTGATTGATCGCAAACGAGCCAACCACAACAGGCGTCTCTAGTTTTTGAACGCGTTCGACAAATTGCTTGTAACCGGGATCCGTATCATCGTGAACAGTTTCGGTCACTGAGAAGAGCGCGTCGATGATGACGGCCTTTGGCTTTCTACTATCAAGATTCTCGATCAGTTCGGCCCATTCTTGGTAATTGAGACGGGGTCGATGCAAGCTTGATATCGTTGTGTCATCGAAACCATAGACTTTTATTTTTGAGTGGATAGGCGGGCTAAGACCTAGACTATTGCGCGCTTGAAAGAGCAGCGGAGCTTCGATACGAGCTTCCGTCTCTTTCGAAAAATTGGACATTTGCCAGACAATCAGTCCAACAATCCACAGGCAAGTGACTGGCAAAATCCAGCGTATGCTGATAGGCGGACTGTGCAACCATTGCGCTGGATCTTTCTTCACGTGAAGGTCCCTTTCTGAATACGAGGACTGGCACGTTCCTATCGGCTAAAATCTGGACATCTCGATTCAATGAGCCAATTTTTCGTAGCCACTCGCCTTCAGTTCGGGTCATAAGCCCCCATCTCTCTTACCCTCCAGAATTTCTATGGCTTTTTTCCCAAGCTCCCGGGAGAGTCTATAATCTGCGCCAAGTCCAACCTTTCCAGTCTTTCCACTCCTTTCATTTCTGCCGTTTTACTCGAGCCGCTTTATTCTTGGCTTCGACCAGACCTATGCCCTAAGATGACCCTAGCTCTCGTCCTCTGTTTAAATGAGCCTCTCGCCCTGGACGGTTCGACCCGCCAAAGTCCTGAGAGGCTGTCTCAGAAGGTCTTCCATGATGCCTCTATTCCGAATAAATCCGCGTCGATCTTGGCTCGCTCTGTGGGCGCTGAGCTACTTGTTGTCAGCCCAATCGACTCCGACCCGAATTTATAGCCTCGGGAGCCTCACTCCCCTTGGCGAAGTTCTTCCCCTTCTTCAGTATGCCGGCGAAGCCCATCCGCTGCGGATGATGCTCACTCCACCTATTCTGTATTTGCAAAGTGACGGGCGCGTCGCGTGTCTTTTGTGTAAGGAAAGTCCAGAAGTCACGATTCGCCGCGATGACGAAAAGCAAACAAGTGAGCAAGTGGTCACGCTGATTCTCAAGAAGAAGTTGAAATGGGGAGACGGCGAGGATCTCACACGGGACGACGTTAAATTCACACTCCTCACGATGGCCAAAGCTCCGTATGCCGAGGGACGCAGACCTATCCTGCCGATCGCTCGAATCGAAATGGATCCCGGCCAACCGAATAAAATTTCTCTCGTCCTTCGCCACCGACGCTCGGATTTCAATCAATTATTTTCAATCGGACTCTTACCCAAACACAAAGCCGAACTCGTGGATAAGCTGCTGCAGCTGCCGCCTTCCGATCCGCAATACGGAAAACTGATCCAGGATCCTGGCCTCTATTATGGATCATTTCAAGTTGCTGCCGCGTCAACCACCCAACTGCTCCTCACACCTAACAAGAAAAATGAATGGGAGCAGTCTCCTCAACAAGATGTCCTAGTCAGACTTTTTGCAGGAATTCCGGCCCTGACTCTCGCTCTACAAAAAGATGAAATTGATCAAACTCTAGCTCGAGAGCTGTCTTGGACTGACTATCAGGACCTCATTGTCAGCGTGCCCGGCCTTAAAGATCGATACAATCCTCAGTTCGACAGTGGTCATGCACTTGAAGTGATGCTCCTCAACATGCGCAGTCCAACTCTAGTCAATCCCGCTATTCGCTCGGCCATCTTTCATGCTGTCAATCGCCAGGCCATCAATGAAAAAGCATTTGCCGGAGCAGCCATGACAACAGAAGGCTTGCTGCACCCGGATCTTCAATTGAGAACCGGCCCCAAACTACCGGCTGCTTACCAATTGGAGGCCGCAAGTCACCTACTCGACCAAGCCGGATGGAAGCGGGGCCCAGACGGTTGGAGATATAGTGAAAAAGATGTGAGGCTCAGTCTCAATCTAAGCTGCAGCGTCTCCAGACTCAAACTCGGTTGGCAAAAACAGGTGGCCGAAGATTTGCAAAAGGTTGGTATCGAATTGAAAATTGACTCTGTACCAGATGCTGACTATTTGCGGCAGACTCTGGGGCATTTACGTTTCAAGGATGCCGCCTGTATGCGCTGGAAGCTTCCACCGCTCTCGGCTCCGATCCAGATCTTTCATTCACTTTCAATTCCAGATGCAGAAAACTCTTATGTGGGATCTAATTTCAGCGGTTGGGAGCAGACCTCCATCAATCGCATTCTGGAAAATATGATGAGAGAACCAGAAGTCCCTCACCTTCTTCGATTATTCGGTCGCCTTGAACGCCAATTTACCAGTGATCTACCAGCCATTCCTATAGCCTACCTACCCCGAGTCACTTTGAGTCGCAAATCCGCTCCCGATCCCGGGACTAAGGATCTGCAAAATACCCTTGCGACTTTTCCCGCTGAAGGTGAACGAGGTCGAGCAAAATTCTAATGAGGTCAGAGAGCAGGAAATCAGCGAGCAAAGCCGACACTGAGCAGTACGGCACTCGCTTTGTTTTCGTAGCTACCAACCGTATTGAGATTGACATCGCCACGCTGCACGCGAATCCGATCCGCCTGTTTTTTGCTCTGACTGACCATCAGTTCAGCCATAAATTCTTTGCTCTTCAGAGAAAGACCACCCCTAAATATGCCGTAGTCAACGGCGGTTTCAAGATCGCTGTCTTTGTTAGGAAGAACGGTCTTATCAAACAAAAAAACACCTGATTGCTTTTGGTAACTAACCTTGGCAGCAAAAACTGGGGTGAAGAGAAACTCGACTCCTCCCGCGATCGCTTGAGTCTTCCGATAGTATTGTTCGAGTTCTAAGCCGCGAAGAAATATTCCGCGTTGATCGATGGGGCTCGTTGTTTCATCATCGCGATCGTCGCGTTTATAAGTCCATCGCAT
>CANJJY010000099.1 GCA_947474445.1 Oligoflexaceae bacterium | reverse complement strand
GGTAACTCCCATCGGGCCATCGATAGACTTCGACGGCGATATCATTGACGCCGGCCACGAGCGCAGTGGTGACATCAAATTCGGCCGGACTGCGGCTGTCTTCGCTATAGCCGATCTTTTGCCCATTGACCCACACGTAAAAGGCCGAATCAACGCCGGCAAAATGCAAAACGATGCGCTTGTCCTTCCAGGTCGATGGCAGCACGAAGCTTCGCCGGTAACTGCCGACTGGATGATCGTCCCGAGGCGCCTGGCCAGATGCCTGGGCCGGGAAGGGGTAGCGGAAGTTGGTATAGATCGGCCTGTCGTAACCCTTCATCTGCCAACTCGAAGGCACCTCGATCGAGTCCCAGGCGCTGACATCGAAATCGGGTCGATAGAAAAATTGAGGTCGATCAGCCGGCCTCGGGCTGAGATGGAATTTCCAGATACCTGTCAGTGATTGAAAGTAGGGCGTGGCCGCGGGTCCCCGCATGGCCTGCTCAAGTGTCTCGAAGGAACGAAATGTGCTGTGCGGCGGCAGGGTATTCACCGCGACGACCTCAGGCTGGTCCCATTCTTCGCGTGCTAGAGCGAGACTGCTCAGGGCCGCCGCCCCAGCGAATAAAACGACCTCGAGTACGCTCAAAAGCCTCGATAATCCCATCGCCAACTCCCTTGTTCTGGGCTCGCGTGGCGGCCAAAGGCAAAAGGGTCTCCTTACGCTAAGAAGCACCTTGCGACTGACTCATTGTCTTCACGGAGTTAGATTAAATTTTCCGCTAAGTTCATTCAGGACTCAACAACTATGTAGGAATTGAGTGCGTCCCCTCAAGCAGCGAGCGGCTTTTCAGCTAAAAATATCCAGTATTTCATCGCTCCGTTTTCAAAAGCCAGCCACAGGCGGAGGAGAGTGAGCGCGAAGATCTTTTCACTCGAGGGAGCGAGCAGAATAAAACTGCGATAGGTGGGATCCACGACGAGTTTACGGGCCAGTCGTCCGGCACAGATGGCCCAAGTCTTCTTAACCTGCCGTGCATGTTCACTTTGATGGGTGATTTGAAAGCCCGCTTGTTCAATCAGCTGTCGCCATTCTCCACCGCTCAAGAGATCGGGCATGCGGCCTTCACGGCAGATGGGGAGCAGGAGATGTTTTTTTGACCAATCGGAAGCTTGCGCTGCTTCCGACCAAACGGCGAGAGCCATCTTTCCCCCTGGTACGAGCAGACGCCAGGCCTCTCTAAAAAAGGCGCCTTTATCGGCCATATGTTCGATGCATTCGATGGAAAGCAAAACATCAAAGGAAGCTTCGCGTTCCTTATGAGCAAAAAAATCTCGACAGAGTATCTCAACCTGCTCATGAGGTCTGAGAGCGGAGTAAGCCGCCTGCTCCTGAGAGAGAGTATACCCGCGCACCGTAGCTCCATACGAATCAGCTAGTAAGCGCGCCGTGCCTCCATAACCACAGCCCACGTCGCATACCCGATCGCCGGCCTTCAGTTTGGTTAAACCTGCCATATAGTGGCTGAGATGAGCCACTGCTTCGGCGGTCTTTTCATCACCTCTTTCCCAAAATCCATGATGAACGTGCTCACCCCAGAGGTCACGATAGAATGAATCAAGCTGATCGTAATGCTGCGCGACGCCTTCGGTACCGCGGAATCCTGGATCTGAAATCATATCGGCTTCTCCTGATTCCGCCTTAATGGGATGCAATCGACTGTACACAAGCCTTTTGGGAGCGACAATAGGCACAACTATCCATCCAGGGCTCGCTTCCTGCGCGCGCCAGGACTTCTTTTGGAGAAAAATGCCGAGCTCGTGATAAACTTGAGGAGTCTGCGCGTTGCATCGCTGGAGAATCAAGGAGGGTTTGTGGTCGGTAGCATTATGCTCATTTGTTGTATCCTTCTCATCCCTCTGTGGATGAAGAAAGTAGGGCCCAATCCCATTTTTGGCTACACGACGAAGTTTGCTCGTTCAAACCCAAAACATTGGTATCGTTTAAACCGCTTGTCTGCGGGTCTATTTATACCGCTGTTTGGTTTCTTAGCGATCGCCGAGCTCTTTCTCAACGAAAAGGAACAAGTCTGGATCCTTCTTGGCGGTGTCTTGATCGGAGCCTTGGCCATCCGCCTTGAGGAAGGGCGTCTCAAGTGGTTGGAGAAACGTCGACTGACCAAATCCAAATCTCAAAATTCTTGATCAATCTTCTTCCGTACCGAGTGCACGTGGGTCTGACTGAGACTGATGAACGAGGATCTTATCCACCCGGCGGCCGTCCATATCAACGACTTCAATGCGCAGATGATCGAGCAGAATCACGTCGCCTTCGCGCGGAATCCGGCCCATCTGTTTCATAATCAGTCCGGCGATCGTCTGAATATCATCACCC
The DNA here is from genome assembly GCA_947474445.1 of Oligoflexaceae bacterium. Lineage (GTDB taxonomy): Bacteria > Bdellovibrionota_B > Oligoflexia > Oligoflexales > Oligoflexaceae > Oligoflexus. The sequence continues at coordinate 9,666 of CANJJY010000099.1, read as the reverse complement.
TCGGTAAAAGGCGTGAAATCAACTTCAAAGATCTCTTCGAATTCATGCACCGAGGTCATGCCGTCCATGAGAATGCTGCCGTCTTCACGCCGAATCAATTTGTGACTCTGCGTTCCGGTATCATGCGGCAAGGCTCCCACCAAGGCTTCCATCATGTCGATAATGGTCACCAAGCCGGCTAGTCCCCCGTATTCATCGATGACGACCGCAACGTGAGCACCTTTTTCCTTGAAGCTTTCGAGGACGTCGAGCACCGAAACCGATTCCGGTATCATCAGAGGTTCGAGCATGGCCTGACGGAGATTCCACTCCGCCGCATCTTGCGAAATGACTGAGAGCATGCGTTTGGCCGAGAGTAATCCGACCAGGTTGTCGACCTGTCCATCGTAAACGGGAAAGTAGGTGTGCTTGGTTTCCTTCACCTTATCGAGAATGGAAACCCTATCATCGTTGATGTCAAAGCTCACGATTTTAGTGCGAGGCGTCATGATATCGCCAGCGGAAAGACTCCCGAGCCGCAGGGTGCGCTTGATAATGGTTTCTTCCCCTTGCTCGAACACTCCCGCTTCGGTTCCCTGCTCGACGAGGAGTTTGACTTCGTCTTCTGTCACCTGCTGCGCGCTGACTTTATCGAGGTTTAAGAGTCGCAGAAAAAAATCTGTGGAAAACGACAGGAACCGCACGAAAGGCCTGGAAGTCACCGAGATCAAGCGCACCGAGCGTGCAACCCGCGTGGCCATGAGCTCAGGATTGGTCAGCGCCAGGCGCTTTGGAACGAGCTCGCCAAGGATCAGCGAGAGGTAAGAAGAAATGATAACCACTGTTCCCAGTCCGATGCCGTTGGCATAATCCGCGAGAAAAGGCAGATTTACTTCGATCCCATGCGCAACCTTTTGGGAAATCGTCGATCCACCGAACGCACCGACCAAGACGCCGACCAGGGTGATCCCCACTTGAACAGAAGCCAAAAGATCAGAGGGTGCTTCGATAAGGGCCAGGGCGATGCGGGCTCCGACCTTACCTTGATTGGCAAGCGATTGGAGCCGCACCTTGTTCGAAGAAACAATGGCCATTTCTGAGAGCGAGAGAAAACCGTTCAAGATGATCAGGCTCAGAATGACTACAAGCTCGAACGTTATCGACTCCACAGGGCGGGCTCCATCAGGTGAGGATTAAAGGCGATAGCTCCTGAGAAATCCGAGCAGGGCCTGCACGGCCTGACCGCTGCCTCCTGCTTCGCGCAAGGCTCCTTTTTCACTATCGGCCCAGGCGTAGATATCCAAATGAGCAAAAGGCAGTCCTTTAGCAAACTCGGCTAGGAACAGAGCTGCTGTGATTGCGCCCCCAAACGATCCACTCGCACAATGAACAATATCGGCCATCGGCGTTTCCAGTTTGGATCGGTAGCCATCAAATAAAGGCATCCGCCACATGAAATCGCCGTATTCTTGAGCTTTGTTGCCTAAGACCTGAGCGAGCTCATCATCGGTCGAAAAATAGCCGGCAACCTCAGCGCCGAGTCCGACCTTGATCGCTCCCGTCAGGGTCGCGGCGACGACCAGGGCAGCCGGCTTATCGGCTCCCGTCTGCTGGGCAGCGAGTGCCATGGCATCGGCGAGGATCAGGCGTCCCTCAGCATCGGTGTTGTGGATCTCAACCGTCATTCCATTGCGCGCCTTGATGATATCACCCGGTCGAAAGGCTTGACCTGAGATAGCATTTTCAGCCAGCGGGATATAGACATCGACCGGCCGCGGCTGCTCGCTATGCACCAAAGCATAGAGCGCCCCGACGATAGCCGCAGCTCCTCCCATATCTTTTTTCATGAGACGCATGCCGGCCGGATCTTTAATATCCAATCCACCCGAATCGAAGGTAATCCCCTTGCCGACCAAAGCGAGAGGCTGATCGCTGCGACCGGCAGGGCGAAAGCGAATTTTGACCAAGCAGGGACGACTCGCCGAAGCTTGCCCCACAGCGAGGAGGAGACCCATTTTTTCACGCTTCAAGCGATCCGCATCCCAGATTTCGAGAGAGAGACCTGGAACGCCGGCAAAGAGCTGCGCGAGAGCTGACGCAAAAGCTTCAGGATAAAGAATATTTGGCGGTGTATTCACGAGGTGTCGCGCAATGTTCGTACCGGTAGCCAAACTCTGGGCTGCCGATAGAAATTCGCCGCCGCTGCTCAGAATGAGTTGCGGGAGACCGCGCAGCTGCGGTTGGAGAGCTGCTTTATAGCTGTAAGCTCCCAGCTCGAGGCCGACGAGCCCACCCAATTTTTCCTGACTGCTCGCTTCTTCAAAGCGCAAGCGCAGTCGACTGATTTTGAGTTTTTTCACGTCCGACACCGCACGCCCTAACAGATCGCGGGCCTGCGCAAAAGAACTGGGACTCAGCTGCCCACCATCACGCTTTTGAGCCTCGGTCAAAGCTTTGGGTTTGACCAGGAGCAGAGGACCCGACTGAGGATGGAGGAGCCAAGTGTCACCCTCGTCGAGATTGATGGACTTAGCCTGCCAACTTGGTAATTCAGCAGCAAGGTCAGCCAGCACCTTGCGGGCGGCAGCCGTCGTTGCGCAATACACCAGTTCGGCTTCACCCGGCATCGATCCCAGTTGGGCTTCCGAAAGCCAACTCTTCACGATCCATCCGAATAGTTTGACGTTTTCTCCCGCTACTTCTTGACTCATTCCCAGCTCCCGAACCGTATACGCAACATCTTTAAACCTTTGACAGTACCAGTTCGTGGCTGCTTTGGACAGAATTTCCACGCCTTAGCTCGCTCGGAGGCCAGAAAACAAGGGACATTAAGGTCCCGATATATAAAACATATTGATAAATTCGAAGACTTAGGAAAATTTCTCTAAAAAATCTTTGTTTAAAGCTAGACAATCTAGACCACGCCTCTATATTTGGGTTCCATTCTACCTCAAGATGGGTGCCAAGGAGCGCGGGAGATCATATGCCAAAAGTAAATGTAAAAACCGACAAACTCACAATCGACGTCAAAGACGGATACGCCTTGATCGACATGTGCGAAGAGCATGATACTTCGATCCTCTTCGGCTGCCGTGACGGAGCCTGCGGTGCTTGCATGGTGCGCGTCGTTGAAGGAGCTCAAAACTTGAGTCCTATGCAAGACGATGAGCGTGATTTTCTTGAGACGATGGCCGCTGAACCCAACGAACGGCTAGCTTGCCAATGCAAAGTCTATGGTGACGTTGTGCTGGAAGTCTCTGAGTAAGAAACGGCTGTGATGCGACCTTCCGAGGTGAGACTTGGCTCTATCCTTGCCCAAGCGACGTGCACGTATGGAAGAAGTTCTGCATAGACTGCGGATCGCCATACCCGATGCACGTTGTGAGCTCGTTTACAAAACGCCCTATCAATTGCTCGTCTCCGTGGTGCTTTCTGCCAAAAACACCGACAAAATGGTGAATCGCGTGATGGAGCCGCTCTACGCCGAGGGTTTCACCCCTGCAACGGTGATCGAGTGGGGCATCACCGGATTCCTCGCGCGGATCAAATCCATCGGTCTGGCTCCAACCAAAGCTAAAAATGTTTACAATCTGAGCCTGGTCCTGGTGGATCGCTTTGCCAGTGAAGTGCCGAGTCGTCGGGAAGATTTGGAATCGCTGCCGGGCGTCGGCAGGAAAACAGCAAATGTCGTGCTGGGAGAGCTTTTTCATGAACCGACGCTAGCCGTCGATACCCATGTTTTTCGCGTAACCCATCGCCTTGGACTGCATGAGACGACCACCGCGGATAAAGCGGAAAAAGAACTTTTGCCCCTCATTCAGCCGAGCTACCTGCCGCTCGCTCACCATCTGCTGCTCTTACACGGACGCTACGTATGCAAGGCCCTGAGTCCTATCTGTGAAGGCTGCGTCTTGCACGATATCTGTCCCAGCGCGCGGCTCTTTTCGCCGCAGCCAAAATCTCTTTCGAAACGTAAGACGACAAGAAGCTCAATCAATGTTCCAGGGTCCTGAGCCGAGTAATGGGTTGATGCCCAGAGTGCGCAAATCATTGAGCAGCTGGGGGATCGGCAATCCGACGATGGTCGACAGTTCACCCTCGATGGTCCCAAACAATTGCACACCTCTGTTCTCATATTGATAGCAACCCGCACACCCTTGCCATTCATCTGTCGCCACGTAAGCAGCAATCTCAGCTGCCGATAGATGCCGCATATGCATGCGCGCTGTCACCACCCGACTGAGGATCAGCTGCGGAGGCGCATTCTTTGGGTAGTGCATCAAACTATAAGCGGAATGAAGCTCATGAACCTGTCCACTCAAGCGGCGCAGGACTTCACAAGCTTCTTCAGGCCTCGCGACTTTGCCATAAGCTTGGTCAGCAAATTCTAAAACTTGATCGGCACTGATGGCCAATTGATCGATCTCGGAAAGGGGCAGCGAAAGCCCCTTGAGTTCGCTGCGCGCGCGAGCTAGATCCAAGGGTCGGGTTGCAGTGGCCTCACTCTCGTCGGCGAGAGGCTGGACACACGATACGAGAATGCCAGCTTTTTCAAGCAATTGACGGCGATAGGGCGAACTCGAAGCCAAGACCAGACGAGTGACCTTCATCAGTAGCTCCCATTACAACGCGGCGAAACCTAATAACGCCACTACGACATATAGGTGCAGCATGGCAGGCAAGGATAGCGCAACCAACCTCATCCCTGAAGAGTTTTTGCACCTTGCCGCGCAGCCCGATTCTCTTACGGCCCGGACGGCCGAGCGTTTCGGCGTCACACCGCAAACTTTTCTCAACTGGCGCTGGCACATGAAACACCAGGTCGTCAACGCCGAGCAGGCTGCCGCGGTACTGCGCCTGTCCACCAGTGAAAGCGAAGGCTTTGAAAAGCTCCAGCATCTCTTCAACGCCGGGATCACGCCTTACTACATGGGGCTGATGACCAGCAGCCTCGTGGATGGGAATGAAAGTTGTCCCATCCGGCTGCAAGCGCTACCGCGTAACGAGGAGTTAAGGGATAGTCTGGGCGTCAAGGACCCTCTGTCCGAGGTGCCGCATTCACCCGTTCGGGAAGTGGTTCACGTTTATCCCGATCGCGTCGCCTTCTGCGTCGCTCAGCTCTGTCCCGTTTACTGTCGCTATTGCTTTAGAAAACGTCGCGATGAAGAAGTCGGCCTGCATTTCAACCGCACCATCGTCGACAACGGAATTGCTTATATCGCGAGTAATCCTGCCATCCGCGATGTTTTGATCACGGGCGGTGATCCTTTCATCGCTGCGGATCAAACGCTCGAGCATCTCGTGCAACGCCTCCGGGCGATTCCCCACGTGGAGATCATTCGCTTTGGAACGCGCACGCCCGTGACTCTTCCCTATCGCGTGACAGCCGACCTAGCTCGGATGCTGGCGCGCTATCATCCCATCTACGTTAACACTCACTTTAACTGCGCGGAGGAAATCACTCCCGAAGCGACGCAAGCTGTCGCCAATCTCGTCAATCACGGTATTCCTGTCGGCAATCAGGCTGTGCTGTTGAAAGGCGTCAACGACAGTCCAGAAAAGATGATGGCGCTCTGCCGCCAGCTGATGAAGATCCGGGCCCGGCCTTACTATGTGTTTCATCCTCACGCCATCGAAGGTACCGAGCATCTGCGCGTTTCCGTGCGTCGCGGTATAGAGATTATGAAATCGCTGCGGGGTAATATCACAGGCCTCGCGATTCCCACCTACGCCTTGGACACGCCGTCTGGAAAAATTCCCATTCAGCATAATTATATCCTCGGCCACGAAGGGGACGACTTGATACTGGAGACCATTCGCGGCGAGATTTGGCGGGAAACCGGTGTCTATCAGTAGGTGGTCTCAACTTTCGGTCGCTTCAGGCCTTTGCCTCTCGGGTCAGTGCAATAGTCCCAGTTGACTCCCCCTATACACCGATGATTGAATAAGAACAGAATTTACATCCCCTTCATCTGTTATTTAAATGCAGTCAGACCCTCGCCTGACTCTCCCAAAGGAGCGTATGATGCGCATGTTTTTGGTATTGATGGGCCTCAGCCTTTCGAGTCTTCCTCTTCAAGCTCGACCCGGAACCTATTACGTCTGCTCGGCCGCCGTTCAAAAGGCCGACGGTACTCTCGTCAACAAGTACACTACGTCGGGACCTAATTACGTCCGAGTTGTCTTCAAATTCATGGCGCGCTGCGAGGCGGAGAATTCCGAAGCTTTCTGTAGTGAGCAAAGAAGGTGCCGAAAGCTGCCTATCGGCAATGGTCATGATGAGGATAACTATCCGTATTGAAGGCAAAATAAGATCCAGAGGTGGCGACTCTCAAGGGCGCCACACATCTGGGTCTCAGCAAGAATGGAAAGCTCTTTCCCTGCAAAAGAATGTAGTGCAGAGCTGTGTTTTATTTCTTTTGACTCGCAATTATCTCGAGGATTTTGATCTAAGAATCCAAGGAAGCCCTGACTTTTCTTAAGGGCGCCCGCCGCGAGCCCTTGAACACGAAGCAACTTGTCTGAATAGACCGCGGCCAACTCGAGCCGACGGAAGAAGCTTAATTACCCGAGAAAACTATTAAATTCCATCTCCGCTCTGAGTATATACTGGTATATTCCGAGAGGAAGGCATTTATGATCCGAGGGCAAAGAACCCAATAAATTTAATTAAGTTCAAGCTCACACGACGAGCGACTTGAAGATATGCGAAATTGATGGTACGAGTGGCTGACTTAGCTGAATCGAGTGATCCCGTGAGTATAATTAGTCACGTTTTCCGCGATCAAGTTCTTGCCCATTTTACTATGAATGAAAGGAGAAACCTTATGAATCGCTTATTGACTCTTGCACTTTCGACTGCCGCTTTCTTGCTGAACGTCTCTCAAGCAGCGCACGCCGCAGGCGCGTCGCGCAGCGAGGAGCATCAGCCAGCTCTGGCAGGTAGCGCCATCCCCGTCCCTGTTTTCTACGACTACCCTATCTCAACTTTCGATAAAGTTTTTACACGCTACAATTCTTATCATGATTACTACGGTGTTTCGATCAAGCAGAACGTGCCTGACACGAACCATTACGGCATTCAAACCTGGAATAGTGGATATGGTGACGAGACGAACACGTATTTGGACTTAGAGACGGGCGAGATCTTCTACACAAGTACGGTTTATGGCGGGACACCCCATAGCCGCATACTTCCCCCCACCCAAGGCGGTGACGCGGCTGCATACTTAGAAAGCTTGCGCTCAATCAAGGGTGGGATCGAGTTTGTGGCCACCACCGGCCATGGCACTGGCAATGAACCCGCCATGCCCCAACTCAACGAAGCGATCGCATACCTGAACGCGATTCTCTTGCAGTTAGATCCCCCCGCTGCCGACCTCCTCAATGCTAACCAAGGAGAGCTCGATGTGGGCCAAGGAGAATCGGGTCTTCTGTCTGTCGCTTACCGTTCGGCTCAAGAGCGCGACCTGCTGGCCGCACTGTTTGTAAATTCCGTTCTCCAATCCGAGCAGCGGATCGCTTTACCGGCTGGCGAGGGCACCGTCGCAGTTCCTTACCTGCTGCCCGCGTCGACTCCCCTGACGGCATCGGCGTACGTGTCCCTCAAGCTGGTGCCGCGAGGCGAGCCCGCGTCGCGCGTAACGGCCGAGATCAGCACGCCTATCAAGGTCTTGGCAGCCTATCGAATTTCCGACCTTGTCCTAACCTACGGCCGACTGTTGCCTGGGGAAGCCTTCCAGGTTGAGACTTGGTTTACAGCACCGATGCCCTGTGACATACGGGTCGATCTCTTCGACGCGACTGGAACCTGGATGGCAGGAAAGCAGATATCTCGAAACACTGAAATGGGTGGATACGACTCCATCACACTCGATGCCCCAGCCACAGTTGTCTCTGGCAAGTCTTACCAAATCTCCGTTAAGCTTCTTCCCTCGGGCGCAGATTGGTCTGCCTATCTCGCCCAAAGAGAAATTACCGTAAAGGGCGGCCAGCCGTAAATCCTAGTCGTTGCCGAATGCCAAATTAGATAAACTCGCGCGAACACGGAGCGCTCCAAATTTGGAGCGCTTTTTTAGATTGGGCAGCGATCCACTGGGCTGAATAAAGCTTTCCGATCCTGGATAAAGCTCTCTGCTCTTGAACTAGATAGCTAAGTGCTTTCGGATAAGTCGATAGATGCTATCGATTTGTCCGATCGTCATAGCTCAATCGCCAGCTGCTGCAAGGCTCTTAACGTGCCGCGCTCAACCCTGGGCGCTCGGCGGCGAAAGTATCGGCGTGTGCTAGGAAAGCCTGCCTAAGACGAGGTGGTAGGCATGGATGATAGCATGGAGGCATTTGAGGATAGATTCGTCCATGCTGCGTCCGCGGCGTTCCTGAGTCCAGCCGACGTGGGAGTTGACTGTCGAATGAAAGCAGAGCGGGAGATAGCCTGCTGCAAGCAGAACGTAGTCTGCCGCCAGACGCGCTGTTCGGCCATTGGCATCCAGGAAGGGATGGGCGCAGATTGTCCAGATATAGATCCGGGACGCCCTGACGAGGGAATCACTTTCCAAAAGGATGTCTTTTTCTAGGCAGGCGAGGGCCTGCGGCAGCTCTTCAGGAGCTAAATAAGTCTCGCCACAGGCATAAATGGGAACTGTTCGCAGCTGAGCTTCTTCACCGCGGAGGACACTGTTGAGCCTGCGGATAAAGTCGAAGTCGAGAGGGGTTTGATTCAGCAGTGCATCGAAGAGCAGCTGATTGGCAAGGTCCCATTTCCCACGTTCCCGAGGTTCCTTTTGCAGCGTACCGGAAGCCAGGAGACGATATGCGCTTAAGCGCTCGATCTGCGGATCAGGGCTCGCATCGAGCTCCTGCTTGAGATCTTCAATTTCCTTGCGAGCCTGGGCGATCAGACGCGAGGAAGCGTCTTCCGGCCGGCTCGAAAGAAAATCGAGGATCGAGCTCGCCATTATTTGACTTCGCTAAAAGTGACTTCACCCGCGATATTGAGGTAATAAGCGAAGAGATGGATAGCGTTAGCGTCTTCGATCTTCAGCTTGGACTGACCTTCGATGAGCGAGAGGGAAAGGTCTGTGACCTGGTCGACTTTGCAAACCTGGGTGCTATCGCAGTTGAAGAGTTTGAAAGCGCCATCGGCACTTTGAGTCTTTGCGTAGTAGCTCATTCCGTCATCGAGAACTTCGCCAGTTTTAACGTCGACAGCTTTAACGTTGACGGTGTAGTCGAGCTTTTCCGTAGAAACGGGGAGGACATCGATCAAGGCAAATTCAACGATGAGACGATAGGCGCCGTCTTCAGAGGTAAAGATCTGGTCTGACTGGAAACTCTGCTGGAGGAGGACAGCTTGCGCCTGGCGTGAGAGGGTTGCAGTCTCTGCTAATACTTGCGTGCTCAAAGCAAGAGCGGGGTGCGAGAGGAGGATGGCTGAGATTAAGCTAGATTTTTTCATTACAATTTCCTTTGCGTGAGATCATAGGGAAGCCTTGATACAGAAGGACTAGCGGGAATACAAGAGGCAATTGCGCAGGGTTTAGGCAGGAGCGCAGTCCTGGCCAAGGCAGGCCTGCACATATCGCCACGAGCCTCTCGATCAGACGAAAATGTGAGTGAAATCAGATTCCTGTCCCGTAGGTGCGGAAAGGGGACGGGGAGGTAAAGCGAAAAATTTATGTACGTGAT
>CANJJY010000098.1 GCA_947474445.1 Oligoflexaceae bacterium | reverse complement strand
GACGTATCCGAACTCAATACCGCAGCAAACTATGAACAGGATACGGCGAAAGCTGCTCGCGTCCTTCAAGAAAACTCAGCTCGATAACAAAAGCACAGCCGGCAATAATACCGCCACACTTCTTCACCAACTCAATCGCCGCCTTCGCCGTTCCGCCAGTCGCCAACAGATCGTCGACGAGCAACACGCGTTGCCCTGGCTTGATCGCATCCTGGTGGATTTCAAGACTGTCCTGGCCATACTCGAGATCGTAGGTGACCTTGTAGGTGGCGGACGGCAGCTTGCCAGCCTTGCGGACGGGTACAAATCCCTTGTTCAGCAAAAGAGCGACGCCCACGCCGAAGAGAAATCCACGGCTTTCCGCGCCGACGACGATATCGACTTCGCCTTCCTTGTATTGGCTGGCGATCGTGCGATAGGTGTGGGCCAGAGCTTCTGGATCCTTCAAGAGTGGGGTGATATCCTTAAACACAATGCCCTTCTTCGGGAAATCGTGAATATTGCGGATATAGTCGTCAAGATGCATGTGAGATCCTCTTAAAATAAATCTATTTTCAAACTTAAATCTAAGACTTCTTGGCTTTTTCCAGAGATTGAGCGAGCAAGGCACCAAAGGTCCCGCGTGGGGTGTTTTGCTGCTTCTGCTTCTCGACTTTCTCGTCTTGATTCTGCATATACTCGTGATAGGCCTTGATGTCATCCCCGTCGTCTTCGACGTTGGGCAGAGAGAGGAGAATCTTCTTCTCGCCTAGCTGCAACTCACGGACGATGACGGTGATTTCCTGGGGAGGCGACGCTTTCTTCTTGAAAGACTCGCCATAAGCTTTCTTCAAGATTTCCGTCGGAAGAAGTCCAACCACGCCGGGAGCGAGCTGTACAAAGGCGCCGAAGCCTTTGAGGCTTTGCACGGTGCCGGTCACCTGGGTGCCAGGCGCATACTTTTCATCCGCGTTCCGCCAAGGATCTTCTTCCACGTTCTTCAGGCTCAAGGAAAGCTTTTGCTGGGCATCGTTGATGTCGAGCACGCGCACTTGAACTTCGTCGCCTACTTTGAGAATTTCCTGGGGATGATTCACTCGCTTTTCCCAAGACATCTCAGAGACGTGAATCAAGCCTTCGATCCCGGGCAGGATCTGAACGAAGGCGCCGAAGGTCTCGAGCCGCATCACCTTACCTTTGTAGGACTTAGCAACTTCGACGCTATCGCGGATCGTCGCCCAAGGATCCTCTTGGATCGCTTTCATGCTGAGACTGATGCGACGCTTGCCGTCAGCCGTCATCTCGATCTTGAGGAGCTTGACGCGGACCTTGTCGCCTTTTTGCAGAAACTCGCCCGCGCGGTTCACGCGGCTGTAGCTCATCTCCGAGACGTGCAAGAATCCTTCGAAGCCACCGATATCGACAAAGGCACCGTAGTCGCGGACATCGACGACCGAGCCATCCAAGATGATTTCCTGATCCTGCCGCGCGATGAGCTCTTCGATCTTCTGTTCCGCTTCGCGCTTCAGCAGCTTACTGCGGGAAACGACGATATTGCGGCCGCCTTCTTCGATTTTTTCAATCAAGAAGTCCAGTTCGCGACCCATGAACTCGAGCTTGTTTGCGACAAAACGAGTGTCCATCTGCGAGACGGGGCAAAAGCAGCGCTTGCCCATGATCGTCACTTCAAAGCCGCCTTTATTCTCGGCAGTCACCTTGCCTCGAATCGGCAATTGACTGTTTTTCGCGGCGTGCAAATCATCGAGAGCGACCTTGGATGCAGCCATCCGCAGAGTCAGCTGGATTTCATCGGCAGTCGCCGCAGCTACGTAGGCCTTGATCGAATCGCCAACTTGATATTGCAATTGGCCTTCTTCATTCACGATCTGGTTTTTGTCCATGACACCGGTGTGCTGCGGATCCAGTTCGATGAGAACAATATCAGAGGTCGGGCTGATCACGGAAATGACGCCAGTCACCTGTCGACCGACGCGGAGGTCGAGTTCGTCATCAGAGGTTTTTTCCTGCTGGAGCAGATCGGCGAAAGAAATATCTTCGACCGGGTTCTTCTTCGTAGAAGGGGAATTCGATTCGGAACCGAAGTCGGAGTCTTCGTCTTCCCATTTGATATCTTGGTAACGCATGGAAGAGGCCCTTGTTAAATGCGGATAAAGATCGGCACGGCGTCGGAGTCTACCTCTTTTCCCTAGGGGAGCCCATCGGTTTTTGTGGTTCAACTCGCCCTCTTGACCGGTCTTTGCTGGCCAAAACGCCGAGTCTATGTCAAAAATAGAAGGAGCCCGTCTCTGCGATAGGAGTCCTTATGTCCTCATGCAAGCAAATGGAAACTCTGGAAGCCTTCGACGGAATCGAACTCTACTGCGAGACCTTCGCTAGCCCCCAGCCTAAGGGCGTCATCATAGCGCTGCATGACTACGCGGAACATTGCGGCCTTTACGATGGAATTTTCGAAAGAATGGCGCGTGAATCCTACCATGTTTACGCGATGGACCTGCGGGGACACGGAAAATCGCCGGGTGATCGGGCCTTTATAGCTAATTTTGACTATTTTCTCGAAGATCTCGATCTCTTTCTGGCGCGCGTACGCGACCGAGAAGCAGAGCTGGCTGCACATATTTTTCTCTTAGGTCAGGGTTTGGGTGCCACGATAGCAGCGCGTTTTGCTCTGACGCGAAAGCCTCGGGTGCGCGGCCTCATCCTGTGTAGTCCTCTCCTGGATCTCCCCTTGAGTCGGATGGAACGGACGTTGGCACTGGTTCCTGGTGGATTGTTTCCCCACGCTCCCGTTAGTGGACAGGTCCAAACCAGCTGGCTGGAACCTAAACTGCGGGGCATCCTCAAAGACGACCAACTGGCCTTTCGAGGTCCTCTCCAGCTCAACACAGTCCGAGAAATACTCGCCGCCTGCCACGACCTGCGGACGGGTGAACAGCATCTCCCCTTTCCGCTCCTGACCATGGTCGGAGGAGAGGTGAAGGGGGATCAGACGCATTTAACTCGGGAATTGCAGGAAACTGTCCTCAGCTCTGATAAGACGCTGCTCACTTACGAAGATATGGATGACAATGTCCTCTTGCATAGGGAACGCGATCAGGTGGTAGGCGATATCATCGAATGGTGCGATCGCGTCGTGCTCGAGGAGCAGTCAGCTCTAGCCGTCGAAGAAGACGAAGAAGATGAAGATGATAGGCTCTAGTCCGCGCCTCGTGAGACTAGCGCAAACGCAGTCTTTCGTTTCGCAGCCTTTTCAAGTTTTCGCATGAAACACTGTGATGCTCAAGGCAGGCTTTCGCATAGAAGTTCTGTGCGTCTTCCCACTTCTGTTCGGCTTCCAGTTGGACCCCGAGATTGTTGCAGCTCTTGCCGACTCCCGCTTCACAAGCCACTTTGTAGAACTGCCGTGCGTTCGAAAGATTGCCGGTTTTTTGCTCGTACCATCCAAACTTGTGGCAGCCAGCGACATAACCAAATTGGCAAGCGACCAGATAATACTCTTGAGCTTCACTCGTCTGTCCACTCAGCGCGAGTTCACGACCTCTTTCAAAGAGAGCGCGGGCATTCGGTTTGGTGCCCTTCGTGACGATTTCTTCGCCTGGAGCGCGGATTCTCTCCAGAGCCTCTTGTTTGACTTTTTCGAGGGAGGCGACATCTTCGGGACTGCTTTTTTCCGCTTCAGCCTCTTTCGGTGCCCCTTCCATCTCTGGAACGGGAGGCCGCGCGCGTAGCTCCACCTCTTTCGCTCCGCCTTCGCGAGAAGGCAACAGCGTTCCCTTGCGCTTTTCGCAAGCGGCCAGACAAAGTATCAAAGACATGGTTCCAATGGCTAACCTTGACATGACCCAGCCCTTTATTGCAGGGAAATTAGTTTTCTCAACTCTCGTGATGCTATCGGCAGAATCTGGATAAACATGAGGAAATAAAGCGTAGCGGCACTAGTTCGGCTGGTTGGCAGACGGCTTTTCATCTGTTACTTTCGCCTTTCAATGAGGGGGCGAGACTGATGCAAAACGACAAAAAATACCAGAATGGCTTTGGAAATCATTTTAGTACGGAGGCTCTTCCGGGAGCCCTTCCGATTGGCCGGAATTCACCCCAGCGCGCGCCTTATGGGCTGGTAGCCGAACTTCTCAGCGGTGCGGCTTTTACCGCCAAGCGTCATGAAAACCTGCGCACGTGGTTCTACCGCATCCGCCCCTCGGTGCTCGATGGTGCTTTTGAGCAGGTCGGATCTGATCATTTGGCAAGCGCGCCCCTCGCCGGTCCGGTCACCCCCGGCATCCCCTTGCGCTGGGATCCCGTCCCCCTACCGACGCAGACCAAGACTTTTGTCGAGGGACTTATTACCATGGCCGCCAATGGGGATGTCGGGATGAGAGCCGGCAGTGCCGTTCATGTCTATGCATGCAACGCTTCGATGGAAGACAGCTACTTTCAAAATGCCGACGGAGATTTTCTCATCGTGCCGCAGATGGGGCGGCTCGAACTACGGACCGAATGCGGTATTTTGCAGATCGAACCAACGGAGATTGCCGTCATTCCGCGGGGCATCAAATTTCAGGTGAAATTGCTCGATCCACAGGCGCGCGGTTACGTCAGTGAAATCTATGGCCAGCACTTCGTTTTGCCTCAACTCGGCCCGATTGGCTCAAGTGGACTGGCTCATCCACGGGATTTTGAAGCACCCACCGCTTGGTACGAAGAGAAGAGAGGCGAGCAGAAGCTGATCCTTAAATTTGGCGGGACCCTCTTTGCGGCGCGACTCGACCATTCTCCACTCGATGTGGTGGCGTGGCACGGAAACTACACTCCCTACAAATACGATTTGAAGCGATTCAATACGATCAACACCGTGAGTTTTGATCATCCCGATCCCTCCATCTTCACCGTTCTGACTTCGCCGAGCGAACTGGAAGGCACGGCCAACGTCGATTTTGTTATCTTTCCCCCCCGATGGATGGTGGCGGAAGATACCTTTCGCCCCCCTTATTACCACCGTAATATCATGAGTGAGTATATGGGCCTGATTCACGGCGTCTACGACGCCAAGCCAGGTGGGGGCTTTGAGCCGGGCGGTGGCAGTCTCCACAACTGTATGTTGCCTCATGGGCCGGAAGCGAAGGCTTTTGAAGAAGCCAGTCGGGCCGAACTCACGCCACAGTATCTCGGCCATACGCTGGCTTTCATGTTTGAGTCTTCTTACATTTTCAAGCCGACGCGCTATGCATTGGAAAGTTCACTCCTGCAGAAGGATTATTTGAAATGCTGGCAGGGACTCAAGCCGACTTTCAATCCGCAGCTGCGGTAGACGGCGCGTTAGATCGCTCATCCGAACGAGGAATTGCACATGGTGGATCGTCCCCTTAAAGCGCGCAGTATCGTCGATCTCTTGCAAAAGGCCGGGCTCCTGCTCGATGTTCGCCTGACTGCACCTGAGCATATTTTTACGTCTTTCTCGACCGATTCCAGAAGGCTTGAACCACAGAGCCTTTTTCTCGCCTACAGCGGCGTTAAATTTGATGCGCATGCGGCTCTATCGGCCCTGCAGGTTTCCCATCCGGAAGCCGGCGTGCTGATAGAACGAGCCGAGAGTTGGCCGGACTGCCAGAATTTTCCTTTCGCCTGCCTTGTGACGGATACCCGTGAAGCTTGGGCTCTGATCGCTTCCTATCGTCACGATTTTCCGCAGGATCATCTTCAGTTGATCGGCGTCACGGGAACCAACGGCAAGACTTCGACGGTATGGTATATCAGGCAAATACTAGAAGCTCAGGGTCTGAGTTGTATGACGCTTGGTACGCTCGGAGTCTATCTCGGTAAGGAAAAATTTCCCGCGCAGCACACAACCCCCGATCCTGATGATCTCTTTCGTTATTTAGCGTTGGCCCGCGATCGGGGCTGCAAGTGGGTAGCGATGGAAGTATCCTCGCACGCCGTCGTACAAAAGCGTCTGGGACCCCTGCGATTCGATGCTGTGGCCTTTACTAGTTTTTCCCGGGATCACTTGGATTTTCATCCGACGATGGAAGACTATTTTGCTGCCAAATGGTATTTCATCACTCATTTCCGCAAACCGAGCGGGATCGCCTGGCTGTCGACAGCCCTCGGCGACTGGAAACCAGCTAATGCTGGCGCCTTAGGCTGCCGCAGCTACGGGCCGATGGAAGTCGCCCATACTCCCGATGATCTTTCCTATACGATCGAAGACATGCAACTGAGCCACAGCGATTTGATTCTGCGCAAAGGCAACAGGAGTTGGAAGGGGCGCCTGCCTTTCGGCGGTGATTTTGCGATCGATAATTTTGTAGCTGCTTGGGCTTTGGTGAAATCAGTGACAGGTCTGACCTTAGACCCAGCACGATGGTCTCAGATCGAGGCTGTTCCGGGCCGATTTGAACCCTTGAAAGCGGCTTTTGCCCACGGTCTCGCCGTGGTTATCGACTATGCTCACACGCCCGATGCGCTGGAGAAAACTCTAGCCAAACTCAAGGATCTGACGACAGGTCAGCTTTGGGTTGTGTTTGGCTGCGGTGGGGATCGCGACAAAGGCAAACGCCCTCTGATGGGGCGCATTGCCGAACAAAAAGCTGATCGCATCGTCCTGACGTCGGATAATCCGCGTTCAGAAAATCCCCTCGCTATCATCCAGGATATCGCCGGTGGTTTGACACAAAAGGAAAAGGCTCAAATTGAAGTCGATCGGCATAAAGCGATTGGTCTCGCGCTGGAGGGGGCACAAAAGGGTGACACGATACTGATCGCGGGCAAGGGACACGAAGACTACCAGATCATCGGTCAACAGCGCCTCGATTTTGATGATAAGAAAGTCGCTACCGCCTGGCTTGAAAAGGCCTAAGGATGGTGTACTTTGTGACCTTCTTCGTCCAGCCTGCGATGTCTCAGCCATTCGGCTCGGCTTTCGGCTTTCACTCTGACGTGCTGCATGACATGTAGCTATTCATTGCGTCGCTATTATCAGCCAATAAGTACTGTTTTGAGCTCCTTTTTCCCTGGTCGCTTTGAACCGCTAGAGAAGGCTTCCCATGGGAACTTTTGAAACCGTATCGTTCAGCCGACGGCAGTTTTTACCAGTTTCAGGTGACGGCGTAGAATTCTTCACGACGCGGATATTTAGCTGCATTTACCTTGTCAAACAATCGTGGTCCTAGTATGGGAAGTTTGCTGGTCTCAAATACATAAGAGACGAATTTCAAATGTCTTGTGTGATGCGAGTCCAACTCGCTGGAGTTGATTGCATGCGTCCTACTTTCGAAGAAATCTACATGGATCTTGCGTTTAGCCTCGCGCGCCGATCGACCTGTGTTCGTTTGAACGTAGGGACCGTGATCACCAGCACTGATTTTCGCAAAGTTCTTGCTCTCGGCTACAACGGCAATGCCACTGGACTTCCCAACGGCTGCGATCGTGACGAGGCAGGCAACTGCGGCTGTCTGCATTCAGAAGAAAACGCCGTGATCAATTGCGATAGTCCAAGGCACATAGAAAAATTAGTCTTCGTTACGCATATGCCTTGTTCTGCATGCGCTAAACGCCTGATCAATCTCGGTCAGGTCAAAAAGATTTTTTACGGTTATAACTATCGCACGCAAACAGCGCTTGACCTGTTTGCGACAGTGGGAATTCCTGTCGAACAACTGCCCTTCGTTCCTGACCGCTCGTCGCCTTTCGCTGCTTTGAGCCATTCGACCGAAGTGTCGCCTCCCAGTCGGTAAGTACGGACACTCGGACAAATAAGGACGGTGCAAGGTACTAGATGTAGCGTGACAGCTCGAACCAGCACGCTATGCTCAAAATTTAAACAAAATGATGAATGGCCTGAAATAATTGAGAAAAAAAGTGGACCTTTGCAGCTTATCCACTGACCCTGTGGATAACCTTGTCTTCGCAACAAAGCTGTGGATAGACCACCGAGTCTGGAAGATCTGTCGTGGTGTCGAGAGGGACCCTTTGGAAGTAGGCATCTCCTTACATTCAGCTTTGACCTTGAGAGACTTTCTGGGAGACGCATACTATAGTAGAGCGTGTGTCAGGCTCTAGAATTCACTCGGAGGGGCCTCAAATGTTTCGGCTCTTGATGCTGTTGGTCCTTGCGTTCATGGGAGGCTGTGGGCGCGAGTCTGATCAGGTTGCGAAACCTAGCGGAAATGATCTGCGTCTAGCAACTGCGGCGGAGCTTCAAGAGGGACGTGTCGTTCCGCATAGCTATCTCGTGGCTTTTCGCAATCTCCTGGATCAGGATGATGGCATCGGTCTCTCGTACTCGATGGCACACCGAGCTCACCTCTCGGCCCTCGCCCAGACCTGGGCCCGTCCTTCCCGTCTCCGTAACGTTCGATACATGAGCATGCTCAATCTTAACTCTCTCGGTCTATCCTTTGTGGCAAATCGGACTATATTGCCTGCGCCTTGGTTACAAAGGGCTCCGCATGAAGATAGACGGATGGCCAGTTTAGTCGCCGTAACTTTCGCTTCGGAAGAGGAGGCCCTGTCGAGTCTGACCCAGTGGAAAGATGAAGGGCGGATCTGGTTTGCTGAACCAGACTTTAAGTCTCAGCCTCAAGGAGAACTTGAAGACACTTTGGTTTCGACCTTTGATGGCAACGCGGACACGCCCTGGCTCGATCAGATTAAATTTGCCGATGCCATCCGAGATATAGGTAAGCTCGAACAGAAATTTCAGCCTGTCATCGCCGTCATGGACAGTGGCGTCGATGTGTTGCACCCCGACTTGAAAGATGCCATCTTTCGCAATGAAACAGGTCAAAATAAATTTTGCTCAGGTGACTTTTTCGGCTGCAATACCACCGTAGGTAAAAAGGAAACTCTAGGCGATGGCAACGTGTTTCCCACGGGTACGACCAATTATGGGCAGACCTGCACGGGAGCTAACGAAGAAGGACAGTGCGAGCATGGAACGCACGTGGCCGGTATCATCGCCTCACGGAACAAGGAAACCTATTCCGGGATTTGTCCTTACTGTAAAATCTTGATCGTCAAAGTAGTCGAGATCGACATTCAAACGGGCCGTGCCTCAATCGCTGATTCGGCGATACTATCCGGTCTATCTTATATTTCGGGGTTTAAAGTAGGCGGTGCTCCTCAGATTCGCATCATCAATGCATCCTTTGGCAAGTATGAGAGTTCGCGTTCAGTCGAACTCTTTATCAGCGCTTTGAGGAGCAGCGGATTAGGCACTCTCATGATTGCGGCCGCTGGTAACGAAGATACCATCAGGCGGACTTACCCCGCTGGCTTTGATCAGGTGGTAGCCGTAGCGAACATCAACAACTCAGTTCAGCTGCCGACCAAGAGCAAGAGTTCTAACTTTGGAATGTGGGTCGATATAGCGGCGCCGGGAGATGGGATCTGCTCGCAAGGGGGACCTCAAGCGGCGGGGATTTTTTCCTCACTTCCCGGTGAGCTGCGCGGCTGTAAAGCCGGGACATCGATGTCAGCACCCATGGTCGCTGGGGTGGCTGGATTGATGCTGACGAAAAATCCAAACCTGAGCGCCGATGAAATTGAAAGGCGTCTCAAGTTCACTGCCGATCCTTCGATCATCTATCGCGAAGATCTGAATGGAGCTTATCTGCCTTTGATTGGGGACAAACTGGTTCCCCTTCTCGGCAGTGGGATCGTCAATGCCGCCGGAGCCCTGGCGCCTCAAGATGACACGACTCCAGGTTTGGATACTGGTCGAAAAAATCAGGTGCAGTCTGGCTGCAGCCTGCTGGGGGCAAGGGCGCCAGAGGCCCGAGGATGGAGCACCTTGCTGCTTCTGAGCCCTTTTCTTTTTGGACTCTTTCGCCTGCGACTTAAAAAATCTTCATCGTCTCACCTTTAGTTAATTTAAAATCAGTTTTCATATTTAGACCAGAAATGTAGGGAGGGGATCGCTTCATGTATGAAATCGAACGAGAGGTAGAGGCGGCGTCGCGTAGTATCCAGACCGTGATCGAAACGGTAAGCCGGCGGATCGTCGGACATCGGCAAGTGCTCGAAAGGTTGCTGATGGGATTGATCGGGCAGGGACATGTTCTGCTCGAAGGACTGCCCGGACTCGCTAAGACGACCTCAGTCCGTGCTTTGAGCGATTGCTCGGACCTCGATATGTCGCGGATCCAGTTCACTCCTGACCTTTTGCCCGCCGACGTCATCGGCACGCAGATTTACGATCCAAGGCAAGCGGAATTTAAGATCAAGCGCGGACCGATCTTTACACATCTCCTCATTGCCGATGAAATAAACCGTGCACCTGCCAAAGTCCAGGCCGCCTTGCTCGAAGCCATGCAGGAAAAACAAGTCACTCTAGGCGATCAGACTTACCCTCTCCCGCGCGTCTTTCTCGTCATGGCGACGCAGAATCCGATTGAACAAGAAGGCACCTATCCTCTACCGGAAGCGCAGATCGACCGATTCTTTTTTAAGGTTAAGGTGCAATACAATTCTCTCGACGAAGAAATCGAAATGCTGCAGCGGCACGCTCAAAAACAAGAGCCCTTGCCCAAAGTCCTCAGCGAACAGGACATCATCCGCTTCCAAGACTTGCTCGGGCAGATCCACGTTGCCGATCCGATTCGCCGCTACATTGTGCAGCTGGTTTTTGCCACGAGACGTCCCAGTGAATACGGGCTGGCTCGCCTCGCCGGTTTGATTCAAGTCGGAGCCAGTCCGCGTGCATCGATCAACCTTGAAAAAGCTGCGCGCTTGAATGCACTCTTTCAAGGCCGGAGTTACGTGACGCCACAAGATATTAAAGATGTTGGCATGGATATCCTGCGGCATCGCTTGATCCCAACTTATGAAGCCGAAGCCGAAAATGTCAGTACTGAGAATATGATCGAGCAAATTTTTGCCCAAGTCGAAGTCCCTTGAGGTGAGATGATGTCAGGCCAGGAACTTCCCCAACCTCCGCATGGTCTCATAGGACTTCAGCCCGCTTCGGCCTGGGCTGGAGTGCATCCGGCGATATGGTGTCTTGGATTCGCAGCTATCGCCGTCGCTGCCGCTTATTTCTGGTGGCGCTGGAGGCATCGTCGGCAGAAACAGGTTCTTCTTCCACCCATTGATCCGTGGGAGGAATTGTTGCGTGCCGTTGAAGAAGTGGGTGAGCCACGGGCCGCTCAAGACGAGGTGGCCTATTATCTTCAATTGAGCGGCTATCTGCGGCAGGCTTTAGAACTGCGATTTGGCTTCCATGCTACGAGTCAAACCTTGGCCGAACTGCAGGCGAGCCTCGGGCGCATCGAAGGACTCGAGGCCGAGCAGCTGCATCGCTACCTCCAATTTTTAAGCCTCGCCGATCGGGTAAAATTTGCCGGCGCAGCCCACCGAACGAATGGGCTTGATGCTGCGAACGACTTGGATGGTCATCGACTCTGGAAGCAAAATGTAATGGGATGGATCAAGGAGGCGAGACCAAGAGCATGAGCAAAAGAAATTTCGTCATCCTATCGGCATGGCTAGCCTTCGGCTCCCAATCTTTTGCACAGAGCGATGCTTTTCGGGATTTTGAGGCGAAAAAATACAAGGAAGCGGCAGAAAAATTTGAGCGCTATCACCAGACCCATCCTGAGGAGGCCGATGCCGCTTATAACGCCGGAGTCAGTCTGTTCCAGGCCGGGCAATTGGATGAAGCGCAAAAAATGTTTGAGCAAGCCAAGCAGTCCGACGATACAAAACTGAAGAGCAAAGCCGCTTATAACAGTGCCATGGCTGCGATCATGAAGCGGGATTATGGCCAAGCCGAGAAGGGATTGCTCGAAGCTTTAAGCTATGACAACGATAATCAATTGGCTCGTGATAATCTAGAATGGGTAAAAAAGCAGAAGCCAGACGATCCCAAAGAGAATAAAGACGAACAACAAAAAAAGAACGATGCGAGTCAGGACAAAGAGAAAAAAGAAGACGAGCAGCAGAAGCAGGACGGGCAGCAGAAGCAGGACGGGCAGCAGAAGCAGGACGGACAGCAAAAGCAGGACGGGCAGCAAAAGCAGGACGGGCAGCAAAAGCAGGACGGGCAGCAAAAGCAGGACGGGCAGCAAAAGCAGGACGGGCAGCAAAAG
>CANJJY010000097.1 GCA_947474445.1 Oligoflexaceae bacterium | reverse complement strand
GCCTGTGAATTGATGCTGCATACCCGGTATCAGGTGCTTGCGGCGGAAACAACGATGGGATTGGTCGAAGCTAACATCGGTCTCATCCCTGCAGGGGGAGGGACCAAGGAATTAGCGCTGCGAGCCTATGCAAGGGCTGCTCAGGGCGTCGGCGCCGATCCTTTTCCCTTTCTCCAGTCGGCTTTTGATCTGATTCGCACGGCCCGTACGGCTTCCTCGGGCTTTGAAGCGATTGATTTAGGACTTTGCGCACAGGCGCAGGCCGAAGTGGTTTTGTCCAAAGAGCACGTCGTTCATCGTGCCAAGCAAACCGCTCTTTATCACGCGGAAAACTTCCGGCCTCTCACGCTTGAAAAGCCGGTGGCCGTCGTCGGTCAAGCGGGTTTGGATCGTTTCGAAGCGCAGCTGGCGGCTGGCTTGGAACAAAAATCCTTGTCGCAGCACGACGCCTTGATCGCGCGTCAGGTAGCGACAGTGATCTGTGGTGGCCGCGTACCCGCGGGCACGCTGGTCAGTGAGCAGGGATTTCTCGACCTGGAGAAAGATCTCTTCTTAGAGCTCTGTCAGACGCCTAAGACCTTCGATCGTCTTAAAGCGATGCTGGCCACCAAGCGGCCCTTGAAGAATTAAAGGTCTCAAGTCGGGGTCCTTCGCCTGAAGGGCCCCGGCTTTTCTTCGTCGATCAACGGCCTTTGAACTCAACTTTTCTCTTCTCAGCAAAAGCGCGCACGGCATTCTGAAAATCTTCCGTGGCATAAAGCTGCGTCTGAGCCCAGCCTTCCAGCTGCAAGCCTCTCTCGTTGTCACTGAGTCCATCGATCACGCGTTTGGCCATGCCGATGGCTAAGGGAGCGGCGCGACTGAGCTCTTCAGCCAGCTCGTGGCCGGCTTTGAGCAGGTCATCGACGGCGACTACACGATTGACGAGTCCCCAGCGATCCGCTTGTTCGGTGAAGATGGTGCGACCGGTCAGGATCAATTCCTTGGCGCGCGCCGGCCCGAGCACGCGGGTGAGACGCGTCGTCCCACCGACATCAGGGATGAGACCGAGGAGAACTTCTGGTAAACCGAGTTTGGTATCCGACGCTGCGATGCGAAAATCACAGGCGAGAGCCAGCTCGAGACCCATCCCGAGGCAGTGCCCTTGGAGGAGGGCGATCGTCGGTAACTCTAAGCGCTCCAAACGATTCAAAGTAGCTTGAATATCGGCGCCTATCATCCGGCCTCTTTGCGTCCAATGGTCGCCATAGATTTCCTTAAGCTCCATAAAGGCATTGACGTCGATGCCGGCCGAAAACGAAGCGCCTTCGCCGCGTATGATCACACAGCGCAAACTGGCGGTTTTTGCGGCGAGGGTGATGGCAGCGTCGAGCTGTCGGCACAGTTCGATCGAGAGAGCATTGCGTTTTTCAGGGCGATTGAGAACGAGTTCTAGAATGGGGCCTTGAATGTTCGTGACGACGAGAGCAGTCATGAAAAACTCCTATACCATATGAGAGTTTGGACGGCAGCCTGAGCGAGCAGAAGTCACCGTTCCCTAGTGGTCTTTGAGCCCAACTATCGCATGAACACGAGCAGACCGTCTAATCATTGCTTATTGTATCGAGGCCGGAAGGATGGGCGAGCAAATCAGGAGGAATGTGCAGAGCAGCAGCTACGAAGCGACCGTGGTGGCTGAGGCTGACAGAGAGACGCTGGCCGTCCAACATCAGCTCGGGGATACCCTGAGTTTTTTGGAGTTGCAAGCGATCACCTGTGACGCCGAGATAGCTCGCAGCCATTCCGAGGAGCAGCCGGCGCGCCTCGGCCTTCTGATCCCCAGGAGTGGGTTCGGTGAAGAAAACAGCTTCGGCTTGATAGATGTGTTCCCAGGGTTGATCGGTGACAGTGGCGATGATCAAATCTTCGGCCTGCTTAAGCCGCAGAGATAAAATTTCGCCGTCAAAGCTCACGGTATCGAACTCTTCGCTGACGAGCCAAAGGCTCGGAGAAAAACTGGTGGGTTTCAGCTGGCTATAGGCTTTATAGGCAGCTTCCTTTGCAGCCCAGTAGCTCCAGAGAAGGGCTGGAGGGCTACCGCGGGCGGCAAAGTTTTGAGCTTCCTGTGGAGCGAGAATACGAGCCGCAAATCGAGGATGTTCGCCGCGAGCCGCCTGAAGATCGACGATGTCATTGCCGAGTCGCAAGGTAATCGCGCTCCATAGCTTCGAGCTGATCCATGATATGAAGGGTCAGGTCCCTCTGACCACGGCGACCGCCCTGAATGGGGCTCTCGCAGGTTCTGAAATCGAGAAAGAAGCGTTCGCCCCGACGTGGGAAAAAACTGTAATTCTTCTGTTCAAAACCGCGCAGATAAACGCCCAAGACTAGAGTCCGAGGATTGTCCTGGATCAATTGCCCGACGCCGTAGACAGTATTCTCGCGCGCGAGTCGCCCCGTCCGCGAACGACCGCCTTCGGGAAAAATGCAAAGCGTTTCACCTATCGCATTGAGATAGCTCACCTTTTGCCAAGATAGGCGGCGGGCTTCGGCGGATCCTTGCCTTTCGATGTAAACGCATTTGCCGAGATAGCACATGATGCGCAGCAGGATATTGCCACCGAAATTCTGCAATTCAGGTACGTTCCATGGGAAGCGATGAAAATGGAGGAGGAGAGTCTTAAAATCAAAGAGGAGCCACGTGAGGAGCATCGAGTCGATCATGGTCAGATGATTTGCGCAGATGAGAAGGGGACGGCCCTGCTCCGCATTGAGCAGGTGCTCCAGTCTACGACGGACGACATCCCGTTCAGGACAGCTGTAGCTGCCTAGACAACGCAGCAGAAGTATAAAGCAGGGACCGAACCATATAAGATTCAAGTAAGCCCAAAACCTCTGCAGTCGCAACGATAGTCGATGTCGCTTTTTTATTTGATCCACAGGAATCAGTGCATGAGATCTTTGACGAGTTTCACTGCGTCGCCGATCGTACTGATACGGTCTGCATCATCATCGCTGATTTCGAGATTGAAGGTATCTTCAAAATCGAGAACGATGTCGACCAAACGAGCTGAGTTAACTTGCAGATCATTGATGATATGCGTCTCAGTGTTGAGGGTCTTCAGCGCTTCTTCGTTCTTGGCATGTTTGCTGATGATACGGACGACGTTCGAGTAGATTTCTGACTGTTCCATTAGGCACCCCATGTTTGGAAAATGATACAGCTGTTCACATCCCCAAAACCAAAGCTAGCCTTGGCCGCGATGGAGATGGGAACGTTGCGGGTTTGTTGCGGGACATGAGCCGCAAAGGCTGCGATGTCCGGATGAAAGTCTTCGCAGTTGCGCGAACCATGAACGAAACCGTGCTTCATCTGGAGCAAAGTTGCGACCGATTCGATGGCGCCGGCGCCACCGAGTGCATGGCCGATCATGGATTTGGTCGAATTGATCAGGGGAAAGCGTCCGGGTCCGCGCTCGAGAGCCTCGGACCAGTTCTTCACTTCCAAGGGATCGGCCATCGTCGCGGTGAGGTGACCGTTGATATAATCGATGGCATCGGGATTGAGCGAAGCCGCCATCAAAGCCTGACGGATACAGCGTTGAACGCTCTTCGGACTAGGGGCCGTCATGCTACCGCCCGCGCGCATGCCGCCCGAGTTGATCGCGGTGCCGAGGATTTCAGCATAGATCGTCGCGCCGCGCGCCAGAGCGGATTCCAATTCTTCGACGACGAGGATGCCCGCGCCGCTACCCGGTATAAAGCCACCGGCGCTCGCACTCAAGGGGCGCGATGCCGCTTCCGGTCTATCGTTGTGACCGCGGTTGAGCACCCGCATGGAATCAAAACCAGCCCAGATATGGGGATCTGAACCTTCGGTTCCCCCGCAGAGCATACGCGTCGCTAGACCTGCCTGAATTCTTTGCACGCCGAGAGCTATGGCTTCGGTGCCTGTATTGCACGCCGAACTATTGCTATAGACTTGATTGCCAAGGCCGAGAAGACCTCCGACCCGCGCCGCGGCGCCGCTGCCCATGATCTGCTCGACGACGCTCGATCCGAGGCGTTTGATGCGTTTGCTCGCGACACCTGGATAGACTTTTTCAGAGAAGGTATCGAGACCGCCTATGCCCGTGCCGATGATGGCTCCGGTATCGTACATCGGTTCGTCTGCATCGGCTGGCAAAGGCTTGAGGCCAGCATCGGCAAAAGCTTCGAGCGAAGCCATGGCCGCATAAGTGATCGCTTCATTCATCGAGAAGCGCAGATCTTCGGAAAAAAGTTTTTCGGCGATCGCGGCGACGTCTTGAGGAATCCCTCCGACTTGGCATGCAAATCCGAGTTCTTGCAAGACGGGAAGATGGCGAAGCCCCGAGCGCATACCACGCAGAGATTCCGTGAATTCTACGGTATTGCGCGCGTTGGGAGCGACGACTCCGAGCCCGGTGACGACAACTCGTTTAAGTGTTGGTGTTTGCATCGTGTGCCTTTACTCCCATACCAGCCAAAATTCCGCAAGCCGCGAGGGTCTCGCCCTTGTAAAGATCGACCTTAGCTTTAATTTTACCGCGGCGCCAAAGCTGTTTTTCAGCTTTGACCGTCACGGTATCGCCCGGATAAATAGGCTGCAGAAATTCGACCTGGGCGTCTTGAAACAGGGTCAGATAGGTACTTGGATCCTTGCCATCTTCCAGTAGATTGTGCAGAGCCAAGCTTACAATGCCTATCTGTGCCATCGTTTCCAGGAGGATGACGCCAGGCGTCACGGGCCGACCTGGAAAATGACCGCGATAGAACCATTCGTCTAACTTGAACCGATATTGCCCGGCAACGCGGTCACAGTCCAATTCAAAAATATCATCGACAAAGCGGAAGGGGTCTTGCTGCGGTATCAGCGACAAAACCTTCTTTATCTTCTGCTCGGCCGTCAAGGTCTGATAATCCATAAAAACCTTCGTCAATGAATCACTCTAAGCGGAGGTCTCAGCCGCTGATGGCTTCACCGCCATCGACGCGGATCAAGGATCCATTGATCCAAGCTGCTTCGGGCAGGCTCATCAAATAAACCACCCGCGCGACATCTTCCGGCGTCGTGAGGCGACCAAAGGGATTGCGATCGATGGCATGAGCCTTCATCGCACCGCTGCCAGGAATCAAGCGCAGAGCCGGGGTATCGGTAATGCCAGGTTGGAGGATGTTGCAGCGGATCCCGTGTGCGGCATATTCGCGGGCAATCGTCCGCGAGATGGATTCAAGGGCGCACTTGGCGGCGGAAACGGCAGCGTAACCGTACCAGGCTACTTCGTTGCCTTCCGACGTCAATCCCAACACGCGACTGTCAGCCGCGAACATGCCGCGCTGATGCAGATCTTGAACCCAAAACAAAAGACTCGTGCCCATATTGTAAATGGTCTGCGAGAGATCTTCTTCGTTCAAGAGATTGGTGTCGTCGTAAGAAGAAGTGGCGAGCAGAGGCGCGAAATTTGCGTGACCGGCATCGACCAGCTGAGTCAAACCTTTTTCCAGTTGATCGCGATCCAGCTTCAGCGTTTCAGCGAGCTGATCGAGAGGTTTCGCCTGGTCAGGGCGTGCCTTGGGGGCTGCCAACTTGAGATTACCGAGAGCGATGGAGTGCAGGAGAAGGGAAACCTTTCCGTTGCTTTCGCCGAGGCGATCAGCCATCGCTGTAAGGATGCCTTGGCGTCCTTCGCGACTCAAAGCGTCCATGTTGTAAGCTTCGAGCTGGACTCCGTGCGAACGGATTTCATCGAAGTTAGCTTCGATCGCTTTCATCGAAGCGCGACGATCGCGGTGGACGATAAATAGATTGAGTCCGTGCGCCGCGAGCTTTTTCGCAGTGGCCATTCCCATGCCGCTGGATCCGCCGAGTATCAGCGCCCAGTTTTGAGACAATACGTTTGATTGCACCATAATATGACTCCCCTCTTGATCCCAACGATGGGTGTCGATCTCGTGTCTGCCTGTGAGAGCGATCATATTGCAATACACTTGTGCCCTTAAGTGTGTCCACTGCAATTTTCATTGTAAAGCCAACCCTCTATACGTCGGAAAATATAGGAGGAATTGGCGAAAGTAGAGTTCAGAAGGAGCGCTGTAGACGGCCTCCAGGCAGTCAAAAAAACTCTTCTTTGACTCCCCCAACAATAAAGATTAAGTATCTGTATCTATTGATAAAAAGCACATTATTAGAAATGAGATAAATAACCTATGTCACTATTGCATAATAATGAGCGACATGATACAATTTGACGTGGCTTGGTCTGTTCGATGCGAGTCGAAGACGCCCTGCCGAAGATCCCTGGTTCTAGAAATACGAGTTGCTTGCTGTTACCCCTGCTGTTGCTGTCGGAGTGTCTATGAAGTGCATGATCAGATCCAAGCCTTTATCCCCCCTTTCGCTTTTGATACCCCTCATTCTTTATCTGTCCGCTGCCGGCTGTTCCGGTTCTAAGGGTGGCGACGCGGCCAGCAATGTCGCGAGCTTTTCCATCACTGATTTTAAGACGGATGCCACTGATCCCGTTTGGACTCATCTTGATTTGAGTTTCAATCGCACCGCTCCCGCGCCCAACGCCTTCAAGAAAAAGTACAATAAGGCCGATTTTGCGACGGGCGATATAAAAGATGTGTCTTTTCTCGTCGAATACGGCCATTACACGATCGGTCTGAACTACTACGATAAAGACGACAAGCTCGTTTATCAGGAATGTGAAGACGAAAGCAAAAAAGATCATGTGATTGATGCTCCCAAGTACACTGCTACGATTCAAATTTGCTTCAAAAATTCCAATACTCCCGCTGGTACAATCGATGTGGTTCCCAGCAGTGAGATCAACATCAAGACGAATCTCGTCAAAAATGGTGGGGGGACTGGCGGCAGCGGCAGCGGTTCGACCTGGAAATTTTGGGTCGATCCTTATTCACAGGCTAAAAATGATCTCAATAACATCACGCCGCGCGACGGTGTTGATGCGAGGCGATTGGCTTATATCGCCAATCAAGGCGCTGCTGTTTGGTACGGAGAATGGACCAGTGATATCAGCGCTGCAGTCAGCAAGCAGGCAAAAGGCGCTTTGGAACAGGACGCTTATGCGGTGATGGTTCCCTACTGGCTTCCGAATCGCGACTGCGGTCAACATTCTGCTGGAGGCGCAACGGCTCCTCAGTATCGGACTTGGATCACCAAATTCGCCGATGCCATAGGCGCGGCCAAGGTGATCGTCGTTCTTGAACCCGATTCATTGGCTCTCGATACCTGTTTATCAGCTGAACAAAAAGAAGAGCGAGCCGTGCTCATTCGCTACGCGGTCGGCGTCTTCAAACGCAATCCGAATACGCGCGTCTATCTGGACGGAGGACATGCAGTTTGGAGGAGCGTCGAGGAAATTTCTTCGCGACTCATCGCTGCGGGCGTCGATAAGGCTGATGGATTTGCGTTGAACGTCTCCAACTACCAGACGACAGCTTCCAACCTCTCCTTTGGTGAAAAAGTGAGTGCCCAGGTCGGTGGCAAACATTTTGTGATCGATACGAGCCGCAACGGCAATGGTCCAAATGGTTCCGAGTGGTGCAACCCCCGAGGTCGCGCTCTCGGTCAGTTGCCCAGCAACAACACGGGCAATCGTCTCGCCGATGCCTTCCTATGGCTCAAGCGTCCCGGCGAATCGGATGGTGCTTGCAACGGTGGCCCAGGAGCCGGCGCTTGGTGGCGTGAGATCGCCCTCGAGCAAGCGGCGAATGCGGGAATCAAGTAAAGCTGATTAAAAATGGGAAAACAGAAAGCCCCTTTTACAAGGCGTAAAAGGGGCTTTTCGCATGTGAAAGGTTCAACTCTTCAATTGGGAAATAATTCACTCACCGATTCACAGGTATGAATATGACGAATAGCCTCAGCAAAGAGAGGAGCCACCGTCGCTGTTTTGATCTTAGGTCCTAAAGTTTCAAACCGATATTCAACCGTATCGGTCACGATGATTTCTTTGATCAGGCTGTCATGGAGCTTTTTCTGGGCTCCTGGCGTGAGGACGCCGTGCGTGACAGCCGCATAGATATCTTTCGCGCCTTGAGCCTTGGCCGCTTGAGCCATGGAAATCAATGAACCACCGGTAAATATAATATCGTCGACGATGAGCACATTTTTGCCGACGACATCGCCGACAATATTCCAGACTTGTGCATTCTCGGTATGATCTTTGCGAATCTTGTTGCCAATCACCACGGGCAAACCCAGTTCTTGGCCGAATTTGAAGGCATTCTTGCCATACCCGACATCGGCTGAGGCGACGACCCAATCGCTGAGATCGTGCTTTTTGATATAATTCGCCAGGACGCCCCGCGCATTCAAATGATCGACCGGTTTGCGAAAGAAACCCTGCAACTGCGGACTGTGCAGATCCATCGTGAGAATGCGATCGGCGCCAGCTGCTTCGAGGGCATCCATGCAGACGCGGGCCCGGATCGAAACCCGTGGCTCGTCCTTTTTATCACCCTTTGCATAGCTGAAAAAAGGAATCACAGCTGTGACCTGAGCAGCGGACGCCAGCTTGAGGGCGTCGATCCAGAACAGAAGTTCCATGAAATTGCGATCGACAGGATAATTCACAGCTTGGACGACATAGGCATCCCGACCGCGCACGCTCTCGAGGACCCGTACGAAGGTATTACCTTCACTGAAGGTGATGACTTCCGAAGCAGCAGCCTTCACGCCGAGATGCTGGCAAATATCCCGGCCCAGTATGGGCGAGGCCGAACCGACAATCACGGCGATGTCTTGAGGAGAAATCATGGTAGCCTCATCATAGTCATTCACTACGTCCCCGATCAATCTACCAGTCCAAAAATTTGAATCCCAGTTCGAATTGCCAAGCTTCGATGCGCCGCAGCGCATAGCGCTGACGCCAGGATTGCTCGGGTATCAGGCGCCGCCAAAGGATACAGCCTTCAATCTTACCGTAAGCAGCCCTATAGAGATCGACGCTACCAGCCAGCTGCTGCTCTTCTGTCGAATAGCGGTGGGGGTCCTCGACATCCGGCTCAGGCCTATCTTTGATGCGCAACTGCCCGGCCCCGGTCGCTATCCATAAGGCCCAGGGCTGATGATAAGTCCCGACAAAAAGAACCAAATTGTTGCCGTTCGTGACTTGCGATAAACCTGCGTCAGGTGAGCTTTGCAATTGATAGGCGGTCGCATCCAAGCCGACGATCACCTCAGTCCGCGGATCAAAGAGCGCAAAGCGCAAAGTCCCCTGCTTGCTGATCACAGAATGTTCATGGGTTGGCCCGTGCAGTCGAACCGCTCCCGCACCGATGCGAGAACTCGTCATGAAGGCGGCATGCGCGGAGGCTGACAAAGATAGAGATAGAAAGAAAAGGGCGAAGGTTGGGAGAGAGCTCGTATTGTGCTTAACCACAGCGTCTACCCTCTCCTCGCATGGTGCTCGTAGCGGTCCACGATCTGCTGGCCCCTTTGAAGAGTCGCGCTCATCAAGGGGCGCGACAGGGACAGCAGAACAAGGAAACTATTTGCTGGGTTCAAGTACGGCAGTCGCGATAGGACCTGGAACCTTGTTGGCTTTGCACGCGATCGTTACGGTACCGATAACCTTATCGATCAAATCATGAGCGCGTTGCGGATTGTCTCGCTCACGACCCTTGAGACGAACGACGACTTTGACCTTGTCACCGCGCTCGAGAAAGCGATCGATGTTGGATACTTTGGTCTGCAAATCGTGTTCAGAAATATTAGCCTTCAGCTGGATCTCTTTGAGATCGGACTTCTGCCGATTGGCTTTCTGTTTCTTTTTCTTTTCGTATTGAAGCTTCTTAAAATCTTCGATGCGTACGACGGGAGGGATAGCTTCGGGAGTACTGACCAAGACCAGGTCGAGTCCCTCTTCTTCGGCGATGCGCAGCGCTTCACTGGCTTGCACGATATCGTTGCGACCTTCCCCGACGAGACGAACCTCTTTCATGGTTCTGATGTCAGCACGTTCTAGGACTTTCAAAAAATTTCTACTCCTATCGAAATAAACTGATCTGATAAGGGTCCGTCGCAGAACTTTGAGACCATGCCACGTTTGCAGCTACTCTCGCTCGTTCTGCGTCACGGCAGCGAGATTCAATCTTCCCCCGCTCTCTTATCACTACATGCTATAGCGCCTCAGCCTGCGTTTGGCAACCTCTAGTGCGCTACCACCGCAAAGGCTCCGGGGACTTACCCAGAGTGGGCTGCGAGGAGCGAGGCCGATGCGCCGCGCCGCCGGTCTCAAGATTTTTTCCGACGGGCTTTCGCCTCCATCGCGCGTCCCAGGGCAGCTTCCATATCGTTATGGAGAAGATCGACGACGGCCTGCGTATCGATGCTGCTGAAAAGAAAGGGGATGCGGGCCAAAGCAAAATCTTTTTGAGCTCTGATCACATCCCGGGCGGTGAGAGGGCCGCCGATCGTCTGAATCAGTGCGTCCTTTTCGGCCTCATTGAGCTCGCGCGGGGCCGGCAGAGCTCCGGCGAGCGCGCGCAGACTTTGGGCTATTTTGTCGGACATAAGGGCATCGCCTCCACCTTTCAAGTCAAAGTAGACGTGAGCACGGTGTATGTCGCACGGACACAGCATCCCTGCCCACTCGATCCCCTCGGTTTTTACGTGTATGGTGAGGGAACTTCGCTTTTCATGGCTTTAAGGATACATCGAGCATGCCCACACTTCAGCAATTGGTTGCACCGGACGATCCCATGCTGCGCGCCTTGCGCCTCGGCAATCATCAGTTCCCTGGTATCTGGAATCATATGATGCCCCGCGAATTCCTTGGGCTCAAGCTGCCTGATGAAAGGCGCGCCACCTGCATGAACTGCCCGAAATCCTGTTACGAAGACTATCGTCCGGATTATCGTTGCTGTACCTATCATCCCAAGGTCCCGAGCTTTCTCCTCGGGCTCGCCTCGCTGACGCCTAGTGGCGAGAAGGTCATTCAAAAATTAATCGACACCTCAGCCCTCCTGCCCGAAGGCATGCACCACGCCCCGGCGCAGTGGGTCGATTATCTCGATGATCTCGAGCACGAGTCCTTTGGCAAGAGCCAGAAGGTACTCTGTCCCAATCTCGAAGTTGAGACGGGATATTGCATGATCCACGCCTTTCGCAATTCGGTTTGTTCAACCTTCTATTGTTACAAAGATCACGGCGATCTCGGTGATGCCTTTTGGGGTCATGTGCAGACGCTCGGCAGTCAACTCGAAATGGCATTAGGACAGTGGTCCCTCGAAGCTGTGGGTTTTGACCTCCTCGGCTACTTCAAAACCTTCGATCGCCTCGCGCGTCGCATGCAGGATGTGTCGCGCCCTGACGGAGGCTGGCAAAAAGAAGCTCTCGAGCAACTCTGGGGCTCGTGGGCTGGACGCGAATTAGAACTGATGCGAGCCTGTGCAAGCGTCATCGTCGAACAGAAGGATAATCTCTGGGACATCGCCAACAGCTATCAGATCAAAGAATCAAAGGCGTTTGATAAGGCCATGGTGAAGTCTGTTCCCAAGCGCTTGAAGGATCAGGTCGATCCTGAGGATCTCGATGAGGAGGATGCCGAGGCCGCTCGTCCCCGTGAGCTTTGGCTCCAGCTGCTGAAAAGCTATCACAAGCTCTGGGATCTTCCCGAAGGCTACTATCATCTCAATCCACGTGTCGTGCTCTCAGTCAACGAGCAGGCGGACGCTTCCGAGAAGTATTATGCGGCCAATCCTTTCTGCCTGAGCTTTTTTACGCGCAAAGACGGCAAGACTCTCGATTGGCGACAGTTCCTTACGGCGCCTCAAAAAGAACTGCTCGACCTCTTTCGCGATGAGGCTCATCAGCTTGACTGGCGTTTCCTCATGCGGGATGAGATCAAAAAAGTGCCCCAGCTCAAAGAATTTTTGACCGAAATGCTGGCGCAAAAGGTCCTCATCAAAAGGGTTTATCACTGAGGGCAAAGCGGGATAATTAGGGTGCGCTGATTAGGCTTGATAGATTTAGTGCGTCATGGTAGCTCAGGAGACCTGAATGTGGTCTTAAAAGAGGAGCTCAACCATGCGCATCTTCAGTTTAGTCGTCTTGACTCTCGTGGTGGCCTGCGGC
>CANJJY010000096.1 GCA_947474445.1 Oligoflexaceae bacterium | reverse complement strand
GCTTTCATACTTCACCATCACTATTGCAAAGGTATTGCCATCCTCTTCAAAGTAAGAATGTAATTTTTTAACTCGTTAAGTTGTCCGATTTTAAGTGCATACCGAAACTTTCGGTAAGAATTGCGATCGCTATGCAATTTGCAATTGAAACGGCGATGTATCAAATAAGGTTCAGAAATTATAGGAATAATCTAGTGTTCATAAATTCAAATGGATTTGACCCGTGACAATATCCTCGACATGTTTCACTACTTGAGTAAGTTAAAGGACTTAGCTAGAGAGCTTCCTTACCTCGAGGAAAAACTGTCGGAAAGCTGACGCAAAATAGCTGTGAAAGTCTACCGCGTGGCATCTTCGTTCACCTGCGCATGATTCAGTTTGGTTCCTTTATGATAATAGTATAGATTGCGCCACCCGCAGGGGAGGAGGCGCTATGCGTATGATGAAGTGTTTAGTCTGTCTTGTAACGGTGACGTCGATTCTTTCAATGGCTTGCGAACGCCGCCAAAAAGGCGGGAATGAAAAGACTCGACCAAATATGCCGATCGGTAAGAAAGAAGCGCCTCTTTCTGCGCCGGAGAACGAAACGGGAAATAGCCCTGATCGTTCCCCCCTTACCGTCCTCTCTGATTCTCTCCCTCCTTTTACTCCGTGCCCACACTTTCCAGCTTTGCACTGTTTTGCGCTTTCGATGCCTCTCGATCACGCGGCGTCCGAAGGTCAGAGCAAATCAAAGTTAGTGACCTTTGCCATGCGGCCCGCCGATGACCCCGCCGCGCAGGAAGCCCTGCTCGTTTTATTCGGAGGACCAGGCGATCCCGGTGTGTTTGGATTAGGACGGTGGCTCGATCGCATAGATCCGCGCCTCAAACAGCGCTTCACCATCGTGACAATGGATCTGAGAGGCGTGCAGGGTTCGGGACAAATGGATTGTCAGGCCGCTTCACGAGTCTTCAGCTTCACGCCCCCCTGGGTCTATAGTCAGGAAGAGATAGCTTCTCTAGCGACTGCGGCAGAGAAGGCAGCCCAAGATTGTGTGAGCGAACTGGGGCAGGCCCCGGATGAACTCCTCTTTTACAATTCTAAGGAAGCCGCTGCTGATCTAGAGAGTTTTCGAAAGCTCTTGGGTATTGAAACCTGGAACGTATACGCGCTCAGTTACGGCACACAACTGGCCCAAACCTATGCTCAGCGTTTTCCTGGTCATACGAGGGCGCTGGTTCTCGATGGAGCGGTCGACCTCAATGCCGATCTTCTCACCTACGAGCGCGAACTGACCTTGGCGCAAAATCAGATTTTTGCTGATCTCGATCGCGCCTGCCGCGAGATGCCTGCGTGCAAGGCGGCCTTTCAGTCGGTCGCAAAGAAGGGAGGGTTTTTTGCTCCAACGGCCGTTTACGATCTCCTCTTTGCCCAGTTACTGGAAAATAATGTGTCGATGGCCCTTCCATCGACCCAGGACGCCGCGATCACTGAGTCGATCGAGATGAGCGCCAATGATCTCGAATATGCCCTCAGTGGCTCCATCACTTATCCCGCGGGCCGTGCGCGCTTTCTCTGGGCCTTGAGTCGCGCCTGGAGAGATGGGGATTTTACGCCTCTCTATCGCATCGCAGACGGTCGCATGGAGCCCGCCTTTGCCTCCGCAAGCGAGTTGGTGGCGCGGCCTGCGGTGATGAAGGAGCTGCCCTATTCATCGGCCGGTGTGTTTTGGACGTTTATTTGTAATGATTATGGCGCTCCAGAAGGTGCCGATGCCTGGTCTCGTTTCGATGGATTTGTGCAGCAAGCCCTCCCTTTGCAGGCCGAGGGATTGCGTTTGCATGGACCTCTTTTCAGTGAATCAGTCTGCGCCTATTGGCCTGGTGTGAAAGGGCCCCAGGCGCGCCCGCCGCTTTTTACGGGGACGGGCATCCCAACCTTGGTGATTGGCGCTACGGCGGACGGCAATGTTCCTTTTGTGCAGGCTCAAAGGATAGCGGCGCGTCTGGACAAGGGAAGTTTGATCCGCGTCACGGGTAGTCAGCATGTCTCCTACAGCTATCACATCAGCTGTGTGAATGAGGTGGTGAATCAATTGTTTCTCGAAAAAGTACTACCCGATGCCCGCGAAGTCACCTGCACCGATATTTTCTTAGGACCCTGGCCTCTGGCTAAGGTGAGTCAAGAATCAAAGCCATAGCCAACTGACTGACGTCTTTGATGCTCTGCAGCGAGAGAGAGCTCAATGTATCCTGATCGGTGTGCCAGGTGCTCAGATTCTCAAAGTTGATTAAATCGAGGGTCGGCAGCCCACGCTCAGCAAAAGGGAGGTGGTCGTCCTCGATAGGAAAAGAGCGTGATTGACCGTAGAGACGGCCGCCGTAGAGAGCTTTGTCGAGGTCCACGGCCTTTTTCATCAGGGCGCTATCAGAATTAGTATCCCGGCTGAGCCTGACTCCTTCGGCTCCTATCATATCGAGATGAATCATCGCGCGCAGCTCCAGGCTGCCCCAGGAAGCTGGCGCACACAGCTTGCCTTGACAGGCTGTGAGTTGATCGGCGAGGTGTCGGCTGCCGTAGAGGTGATCGATTTGCGCAGCGGGATGTCGAGTTTGACCATCGCCCCATTCAGGTAAATAAGCCTCCTCTCCATCGAACCAAACCGCCATGATGCTGCAGGTTAACTCTGTTTTAATACTGGCGAGCGAGCGCATGATCTCAAGCAGCGCAGCTGACGAGGAGCCGCTGTCGTTGGCGCCCAGTGAAACGCGACCTTCGAGCCGCTTGCTATCGTAGTGCGAACTGAGCAGGATAAGGCAGGAGCGTTCGGGGACCGTGAGCTTGGCGTAAACATTGGTCAAGGCAAGGTCGAGCGTCGACTTTTGCATCATGCTGCTCGCCGCCGTCACCGTAGGGTCGGGTACCTGTACTGTAAAAGTTTCCGCTGTGACTTCGAGACCGATGGCCTCCGCCTGGCTTTTCAAATATGCGGCCAGCTCGCTTTGCCTTTGAGATCCCATCGGATGGGCCTCAGCCGTCAGGACTTTGAGATGCTCGCTGAGTTTAGCTTCATCCCAAGGCAGCTTGGCGACGGAGTGCGCCGGCTGAGGTTGGTTCTGATCCTGCGTTTCATGCTGGCCGCGACAAAATGCCCCTAAAAGAGTTAGAGCGAGGAGAGCGATCCAATACATTGAGCGACTCCTTTGTCTCTGAAAGGGGCCCCAGTCCTTAGGCTTTGCGCTTAGGCGCTGGAGATTTGGTGGTTGGCAGCGGCTTAGAACCACCAAAACCTGAATCAAGCCAAGGAAACCAAGCGACTAACTTGCCCGAAAACAGCAGAAGGCCCACGATGATGAAGGGAATGCTGAGCAACTGGCCCATGTTGAGCGGCAAATCGTTTTCAAAAGGCACTTGGTTTTCTTTGACGAACTCGAGAAAAAAGCGCGCTGTGAAAATACCGGTCAGCATGAGTCCGATCAGGCGGCCTTTGGTCTCGCCCGCTTTGGTTTTGAAATAGAGAAGTCCCAATGTCGCTGAGAGTACAAGGTAACAAGCTGCTTCATAGAGCATCGCGGGATGCCGCGGCGTGTTGTCTCCTGCGGCAGAGAAGATAATAGCCCAGGGCACGTCACTCGGTTTGCCAAGAATTTCT
The DNA here is from genome assembly GCA_947474445.1 of Oligoflexaceae bacterium. Lineage (GTDB taxonomy): Bacteria > Bdellovibrionota_B > Oligoflexia > Oligoflexales > Oligoflexaceae > Oligoflexus. The sequence continues at coordinate 8,493 of CANJJY010000096.1, read as the reverse complement.
GAGTTGAAGAAATTACCGATGCGAATACAAGCAGCCGTGAAGGCGACGGGAAAAGCTAGGCGGTCGGCGAGCCAGATATAGCCCTGGTCAGGGTGTTTCAACTTATAGAGCCATACGGATAAGAGAACACCGAGAGTTCCCCCGTGACTGGCTAAACCACCGCGCCAAACGAAGAGAATTTCGAGGGGGTGCGAAAGGTAGTAATCGGGTTCGTAAAACAGACAATGGCCGAGACGCGCCCCGACGATGGTTCCGACCATCAGGTGAAAGAGTAGCGAAGAGAGGTCTTCCTCATTACGTCCTTCGCGCAGAAAGATCTTCTGCATGATGGAGTAGCCCACCATAAAGCCTAGGGCAAACATCAGCCCGTACCAGCGAGGAGCGAATGCGCCAATCTTAAAGATTTCAGGCGAAAAATCCCAAACAAAATGTTCCATGGTGGACTGACCTCATAAGAATCAACGTCTCAATTGGAGGCTCTATTATGGCAAAGTTAGACTTCAATTGCATTGAGTTTGACAGGGGGGGATAGGGTAAAGAGGTCAAAATGGACGCGACAGAGTCGAGCTCTGAAATCGTGTCCCTTTTATCGAACCCTCAGTGCGTCAGAATCAAGGCTTCCTGCTTGGAATTAATGCCTATGATGATCCGAAGAATAGGATTGTAGTGAAAGGTCACTTCTTCATAGCCTTCGAATTGGATGGAGATACTGCTATCCTGAGCAATGGTCCGCGACAGGCAATCGTAGGCGTCGCTGCTCACGCGAGCAAAATAGACTTTTGACACGACCGATTCAAGAAGGTCGAAGAGCTCGGGGAAATCGGCGAGTTCACGGCCTACATTCGACAGCACATAGTCAGTCTTAGGCAAATATACCGTGGTAGAACCGCTACCCTGGCTCACGCTGGACGTCACAAAAGTGAATAGCATAAGAAAGGTGAGGACTATCTTCTTCATCAAGGGTGCTCCTGTCTCGTTTCCCACTCTTGCCTGTCATACAGCGAATACATGATGTCGCAGAAGAAAGGGACATCCCCTTCGGCATCAGGCTGGTCCTTCAGAGTGACTAGATCTCTAATAAACCTTAATACGAGTTCTTTCAAGAGGGGGACCACAGCCTGTGATACAGAACCCGTTGCGTGCATCAAACTAGCACCATCGGTTCCGATGAGATGCTTGTCAAAGTGTTCGGTCGAATGCCTGAGTTGTTCGAGGGTATCCTCGACGCTGCCGATGACCCAGCTGTCGTCGGTGTATTTGATTGTTCCATCCGGCTTTTCAATCAAAAGGCCAGAATCGAGCATCTCTTCAATCGCATCGAGGCCCATCTGCCCACAGAGTCTGCCGACCTTGGCTCGGTTGGTTCCGGCTTTGGTCGCGGCGATATTGAAGATACGATTGTGGGGCTCGATGCGGAGAAACCGCCTGAGACTCTCTTCGTTTGGTTCACGGCGCACATTCGTATAGCATTCGTCCATCAGATTGCCGATGGTCGGAAAATGTTTCTTTAGAAACGCGACACGCTGCGGCGTCGACATGACGATTTCGACCAAGGCGAGCGCCGAGTAGGGATGCGGGATGCATTCGTTCTGCGCTATGCGCCTCACTGTAGAATAAGCAATATTCGAACGTCTCGAGAGGCTCGAGAGGCTGCGATTACGATTGGCTTGCAGCCAAACGTTGATTGCGTCTACAAGATCGGTCAGCATTGCCTGCTCGTTGATCATGCGCTGTCCCTGCTTCTTTGCAAAAAACGACAGATCCCTCGCGGGACTTCATAAAAACTGTCAGTCGGGTTTAATGAAGACAAACATAAACCGAACGTGTTTGCAAATGAAATGTGCTTAATGTGAGCTATCATCTCAACCCATTGTGCTCGCCGTGCTCTAAAATGTTAAGCACTTTCTGAAGGTCGGTTGACACAAAGGGGGCAGTTTGGGAGAACCGATGACAGGTAGTCAACGCCCCGAAAAAAGAGAGCAGCAAGCGATTCAAAAGCTGAGTTCGATGATTTCGTGGAGAGGATGAGAAAGCTACCCCATAAGAACAACAAGAATGGGGTAACCATAAGGTAGTAGCATATCCTAGACCTTATAGCGGCCTGATCCCGTGCGGTCAAGAGTGGATCGAGTTCACTCTTGAAGGGTGCCTGTCTCAAAATGGGGATATCGAGGCGCGCGAGAGGAAAAAATCAGAGTTTACAAACAGTAAATAAAGATTTTTTGCTCACTCGAAACGAAGAGATCGCCTTTTTGAGATAGGCTCCAGGACTACTTTTATCCTCTCCTCCCCCGTTGATCTTTCCGCCTACATGCTAGGACGGTTGTCTAGGGACTCGGTCTCTGTCAACGGACGCCCCATCTCAGGCCTTTGTAAGAAGGTCCCGCTAAATCCCCCGAAGGGCAGTTAACTGAGACTGCCCTCCGACCTATTTCCGTTCTGATTTTTTATCCCCATGCTCCATCTGACCGCTCGATGTCATTCTCGTAGAGATAGCGACAGATCAGTTGGGTCTGGTAAAGCATACACTGATAACGTGTATAAATGCCGTGACCAAAGACCGTGCTCAAAAAGTTAGGCCGACCGCGACTCTGATCGCCGTAATCGATCAGCAAGGTGCGTCCAAAATTTCCTAGACGCTCACGACGCACTATGGCGTCGAACCAGAGCCGGGTATCGGTGCCTTTGCCGAGAATAGGATCGAGAAGCCGATTGAGTTTGCGTTCGCGCGCCGTCGTCGCCAGCGTGTCGGAACCTATCGTGCCCCACTGTTGCACGTAGTCGCCAGCCGCCGTTTGCCAAAAACCGAGAGGCTTTTCGGCGAGCAGTTGATCGCCGCGATGATTGACCAGATGCAGGGCGCGCATGCCAGGGAGAAAAGCCCAGGCGTAACGCACCGGCCCACCCATCGTGACAAAATCGTAGCCTAGATTCTGCAGACGTCGGCAGCTCTCCTCAATTCCCGGAGCTGCCAGCTCCTGTTCGCGGAGAAAGCTCCAGAGCTGTTCCCCCGAGACCGAACGACCGATCAAGTGGGTGAAGAGTCCAAAGACCTGACGCGCATGGCTGTGGCCTATCAAGAGGACGCGTTGACCCGTTTCCAGGCCGGGCTGCTGCAAGAGAAATTCGATCAGATGCAGAGCACCGAGAAGACGCGCGATGTGATGATTGGCCGACGACCATTCCAAAAGGCGACAATGGGCCTGGTGACCCGTCGCGGCTTCAAAAAGACGAATATAGGGCGGTAGGAAATTGCCGTTGTCACCGGCGACCCTGTCTACTATGCCGCGCATAGCGGCCTTCAAGGGAACTTCAATTTTTTGGTGAAAGCCTGGAAACACCGAGCGCAGGGGCGGGAGGAGATCGAGCGGATCGGATCCGACAAAGGTTCCATGCAGAAAGAATACATGGCGCACCTGCATGGTGGCCATCACCTGACCGGCGCGCAGCATACGGCCCCGCCAAGCAGGTGATTGATGCTCGAGATCGGGCTGTTCTCGATTGAAGGGAAGCGGCTCGTGGAAGCTAAGAAAAAGGGGTTCCTGCACGAGCTCCGCGGGGGGAGTGAGAGCAGCAGGAATTTCTGCTCGCTGCTGACGCCACCACCACAGGGCGAGTGGAGCACCGAGAAAGAAGAGAAGAAAAGCGAATATCAGTAGTGCGTAGATCAGGTAATCAGTATTCATCTTTGAGCCTGCCTATCGGTGCCTATCAAATTTCCCTCTTTCAGACAGGCTCTCCCTTGAACTAGGCAGGTTCTACGGTGTCGGTAAAGGGGCTCCTGATTTCTGCGCCTCTGTCATGATTTCATTGCGAGCCTGCGCATAGTCCGTCGAGCTCGCCTCGGGGAAACTGCTGGGGCTCCGCTCGGCATCGCCGAAGGTACTGCCGACCAGCACGTCGCCGCCTGTCGCTTTGCTGTCTTTGATACGGACTTTAATCAAGGTGCCGCGCGCGCCCTCGAGGACGAGCTGAGGCGTAGGTCCAACAAACACAAACAGAGCATCATAGCGCTTATCCTGTGCAAGATCTTTGCTATAAGCAACGACCCGATTGACGGGGACGTTGCCGGGACTGAAATGATAGGAACTGCCGAGCAAGGCAGCGGGAGTCCGCTGGGCTTCCGATTTGCCGAGGCGGCAGCCAACGAGAGCTTCAGCGTTCCCTTCCGTCGGTTCTTTTTCGACAGCGCAGTAGAGATAGTGGCCGATAATATTTTGCGGTGGATCGACGCGTTCGTCGGAATCGGCCGACTTTGAATTATCGGTCGTCGGTAGGTTATCCGCCTGTGCTCCTTCCGGTGGCTTAGGATCGGTGAATTTTTGTTTGACCTGCTCGCAGGAAGATCCCCAGCAGCTCAAGATGATGACCGAAAGTAAGGGTAGTAAGCTTTTCATGTGCGCCTCGAATCTATAAAACCGCGAACGATGGATGCAGCTCATCCTCATTCTTTTCGGCAGATTCATGGCAAAAGTTGAGCGGGCTCTGGAGATCTCAGGAATGATTGGGCTTTGCGCGCATCATTGCGATTAAACTCGACATCACAATGTCTCCGACGCTCGCTCCGCGCGAGAGATCGGTATAGGGTTTAGCCGTACCCTGGAGGATCGGTCCATAGGCGTCGAAGTCAGCGAGTCTCTGGCAGATCTTATAGGCGATATTGCCGGCGTCGAGGTTAGGAAAAATAAAGCAATTGGCTCGGCCCGCGACGCGCGACTGGGGGGCTTTGCGCTGGGCGACGAGGCCATCAAAAGCGGCATCGAATTGCAGTTCGCCGTCGGCCGAGATCTGCGGGCAACGAGTTTGGAAGAGTTCTGCGGCCTTCCTCATTTTCTCCGCCTGCGGATGGGCGGCGGAACCTTTGGTCGAAAAGGAGAGAAAAGCCAGCTGAGGTTCGAGGTCAGGAAACAGCGATTGAAAAGTTTCCACGGTCGCAGCGGCGATGTCGACCAGTTGCTCGGCATCGGGTTCGACGACGACTCCGCAGTCGCCAAACATATAGCTGTGCTGCGATCGTTTGTCCTTGCCTTCAGCCGATTCGCGCAGCATCGCAAAGGAGCCACTCAGCGTGCGGCTGCCAGGAGCGGTACCGACGCCGCGCAGGGCCGCCTTAATCACGTCGGCGGTCGTGTGCGTGCAGCCGGCAACGACGGCATCGAGATGGTCCTTAGACAAAAGATAGGCGGCTTGATCCAATGGAGATTGACCGAGGCGCAGCGCTTCATCGGCAGCGATCGATTTGCCGCGCAGAGCGAGGCGCGCTTGAATGTGAGCCGTGGTGCTCTCAGCTAAATCAGGGAGCTGTTGCCCAGCCCAAACGATCTGCTTTTCATAGCGATTCAAGGGGAGGGCCTGCTGTTTGGCGACCAGGGCAATGGCCGAAGGATCACCGAAGAGGGTTACTGATGCGGCGCAGGATTCTTTGAGGAGCTGGCAGGCTGCGGCCAGGATCCGAGGATCGCTGCTCTCGGGAAAGGCCACCCGACCCGGTCGGAGACGGCAGAGAGTATGGAGGCGATCCTGGAATCGGCTGGCTGATCCTGACATAATGACTCCTGACGAAAAGCGAGGGGTAAGAGTCCCTAGTCTTGCATAACACGGGGACTTAAAAAACCAAAGACGTCGAAAGACCTCTTATAACCATATGTAAATATTAACCAATTTTTTTTAACGCAAGAACTCAGAGAGCTTTCTCAACTTTTTTTTGTTCGCGCCGATAGCAGCTGAGATGGGTACGGTGGTAGCGAGTGAACCTTAATGGAAGTGTCTGGGAAATGATTCTGATCGCTCTCAAAAATGTTGAACTCACGAAGCGGCTCCAAAAGGATTTGGCTGAACGAAAAGCTAAGGTCAAGTTGGTGAGCTTTAGCGAGCCTGGCTTTTTGCTCACGTGTTACAATCCAGACGTCACGGCGATTGTCACCGACGAAGAAGCTCCTGGTATTCCTCATGAAGCGAATCTCGATATCTTCAACTCACTCGGTCGCCGCGTGTCCGTCATCGTGGTCCGCGATCAACGCGAAGGCGAAGAAGAAAACAACATCCGCGAGACGGATAGTTTCACTGAACACGTCACTGTCCTCTATAAAGATCAATACGATGACATCCTTTCCACGGCGAGTTTCTTTTCCGGCGTTCCCGCCGAAGGCATCCGTGCTCGCGTGACCTCGATTCCTTTCTACAATCCTCAGATCCCGATTACCATGCTGAGGCATTTCGGTGGTCTTGGCATCCTGACGATCGATGCTTCTGGCTTCAATAAGATCAGTGTCGATTTCGGTATCGACGTCTATAACAAGATGAAGAGAGTTCTCCACGATGTCCTTTACGGTCTCTGGGGCGCTAATGGCTGCATAAGAGAAAGCGATGTGCTCTGCCGTCGGTCAACGACGAGCAGCTCCTATCTCATATTCATGAACCGATCGCGCGAAACCGGAGCTCTGCCCTATCCGGGAGCCCTGGAACGCGTCGCCGATCGCCTTTCAAGCGCGATCAATAATGCGATGTGGCACGAACTCTTTGCCCCGCGAGGCAAGAGCCGGATTCCTGAGTGCGTCCAGACCATACCTTTGCTCGGCGTCGGTTTCTTCGGTGTCTTGAACAACCCCTGCATTGATATCCACGAAATCCTCGATACGGGTCTCGAGGCCAGCAAGCAGATGGCTCAAGCTCAGCTCAAAAGAGGTCGGGAACGTCAACGGGAGTTGATGCAGACTCTGATTCAATCGGAAGATCTCCTCACACCCCACTATCAAGCTGTATTCTATCTACAAAAAATAGACGAGGCGGCCGTAAAAAAAGCTGAAGATGATAAAAGCATCACCTCGCTGAGCTCCTTTATCTATGGATTTGAATCTCTGATTCGAGTCAACCAGGATGGAGTGCAACTCCAGAACAACTTCGATACGGGCCTCGACAGTAAATACCTCCGGCCAGACGTGCTCTTTGCCCTCGCCAAGCATACGAACGTGGCCTTGGAATTGGATCAGGCCTGCATGCGCCATGCGGCTCGATATGCGCGGCTCTTGCCTGGCATGCTCATGGTCAATATCCTGCCGCGGAACCTCTACTACATCGATCGGCTCAAGAGTCACTTCGAAGAGTTGACTAATATCATGTTTGAAGTCTCCGAGTCGGAGGCCATCAACAATCTAGAATTGATGATGAAGTCGCGCGATCACTTGGAAAAACATAAGATGGGTATCGCGGCCGATGACTTTGGTAAGGGCTATTCCAGTCTCGAACGCATCATCCGCATCAAGCCCGATGTCATCAAATTTGACCGTGGTATGATTCAAGATATCGACAAAGATCCTGTCAAGCAGGCCTATGTGCAAGGTCTCGTGACGGCGGCGAAGATACTCAATACGACTATCCTCGCGGAAGGGGTCGAGACCTGGAATGAGGCCTCAGTTCTGAAAGCGATGGGCATCGAATTGATCCAAGGTTTCCTCCTGCATCGTCCGCAGGCCGCTCAGCTGATACTGCAGCAACTCGGCATCAAAGACGACGCACCCAAGAAAATACCTTTCCAAAGACGGCCTAAGAATAACGTCGCTTGAAGAAGAGCCTGTTTGGGCTCTTCCTCTGCTCTACCTTTTTTTCCTTTTACATTCCCAAATCAGGAAAGCGCTCCGGCTGGCGTTCGCGCATGATCGCGTACAGCACTTCGACGACATCTTCGATGCTCGGCTTGGTGAAGTAGTCCCCGTCTGAGGCGTAGGGACTGCGATGTTCCTTGGCGGTCAGCGTGCGCGGCGGTGCATCGAGAAACTCGTAGGCTCCTTGGATTTCCAAGACTTCGCGCATCATGTAGGCGGTTGCGCCACCTGGAACGTCTTCGTCGAGAAAGAGGACCGCGTTGGTCTTTTTGATCGAATGAGCGATGACGCCCGGTCGATCGAAGGGCAGAAGCGTCTGCACATCGATCAGCTCGATATCGATGCCGAACTGTTCGAGCAGCGCCTGTGCTTCTCTCACGATACTGACGCAGGCCCCGTAGGTCACCACCGTGATGTCGAGTCCCGACTTCAGGATCTCCGGCACGCCGAGGGGAATGCGGAAGCTGCCGAGATTGGTCGGAATATCTTCTTTCACCCGATATGAATTGAGGACTTCAATCACCAGCGCCGGATCATCGCTCGCCAGCAGAGTGTTGTAGAGCCCTGCTGCCTGGACCATGTTGCGCGGGACGCAGACGTGCATGCCGCGGATACCGTTGATGATCATGCCCATAGGCGAACCGCTGTGCCAGACGCCCTCCAAGCGATGACCTTTGGAACGGACGATCACAGGGGCCGTCTGCCCTCCAGCGGTGCGGTAATGCAGCGAAGCGAGGTCGTCGGACAGGAGCTCGAAGGCATAGAGCAGGTAGTCGAGATATTGAATATCAACGATAGGACGTAGGCCACGGAGCGCGGCTCCAATGCCCTGGCCGAGGATAGTCGCTTCGCGGATCCCGGTATCGCAGACGCGCAACTCACCGTATTTGTC
>CANJJY010000095.1 GCA_947474445.1 Oligoflexaceae bacterium | reverse complement strand
GCAGGAAATTACTTTGACTCTCTCCCTGAGGATGGTTAACTGAGTTCACCATTTTTCGGGACCAACAACTATGTATGTCTTTATGAAAGCGGTGTGCCGCTTTGCTAGCTGTTTCTCTGCCGCCGCTTTAACGCGCTTTGCTGATGGGCTCGCGTTTTTTCTTTTCGATATTTTGCATTTGCGCCGTAAAGTCATCATGAAAAATCTCGACATTGCCTTTGGCGAGACCAAATCGCGCGAGGAAAAACTCGCGATAGGCCGGTCCTCGGTGCGAAGTTTTATTCTGACCATACTCGAGATGCTCTCGGCGCAGCGGCATCCCCTCACTGGTCATTTCCAGGTCCAAGGGGAACAGAACCTCCTCGACGCTCTGGCGCTTAAAAAGGGCGTTTACATCCTCTGCTTTCATATGAGTAATTTCGAAGCGATGGCCGCTAAGATCACGCAGACCTACGCCCCTTCCTGCGCTGTCATGAAGCGGGTCGGGTCCAAAGGCATGACGCGATTTATCGAAGAATACCGACGCGGCTACGGACTGCATTGGATCAAGCGGGAAAAGAAAGGCGATGGCTTTCGAGCGATTCGGGAAGCCTTGGACCGCAATTACATCTACGGATTCATCTTCGATCAGTCGCGGCCCGGCGAACCCAAACTACCTTTCTTTTCAAAACCAGCCAAGACTAACACCAGCCTAGCTGCGATCTGGCGCCGCACCGAGTCGCCGGTCGTGCCAGCGTATAGCTACCGCGTGGGATTTGGGCAGCATGTTCTCGTGCTCAAGCCCGCTCTGGCGCTCCAGGCGACTGACGACCCAGCTCGCGATATCATCGAGCAATCGACTCTGTTCAATCAAGTGGTCGAGGAATGCGTGCGCGAAAAGCCGGATCAATATTTCTGGCTTCACGATCGCTGGAAGTGATGGGGTCATTAAAAATAAAGCTGGATACGACAACAAGCCCGCAAAAAGTCTGGCCACCTTCTCCCCATCAAAAAGTGCGCTCGAGCAACTGAGAAGCGAGCTCTCGCAATGCTGCCGCTGACGGTCCAAAACTCTCCAAAGAATGCATAGCCTCGGCCGTGAGAGTCTGGGCGCGGACCCGCGCTTGCTCGGCCGTCATCACCGAGAGATAGGTGAGTTTGCCGGCTTCCTTGTCTTTGCCCGGCGTCTTGCCGATGCGCTGGGTATCGTCCAAGAGATCGTCGATAATTTGAAACGCGAGACCGATGTTGGCTCCAAAGCTTTGCATCCGCCCGCGCTGCTCAGCCGAGGCACCAGCAGCCCAGGCACCGAGGAGACAGGAGGCAGCGACCAGTTGTCCCGTCTTGTTGCGATGGATCGCATCGAGATCGTCCGCAGCGTAGCCGCTTCGTCCCGTCCAACTCATATCAAGCGATTGACCGTAAACCATCCCGCTGCCACCGGCTGCGCGCGCGAGGGCAGCGACCATTCCCACGCGTTGATCGCTCGCCGAAGCACCCCGTTCGGCCAGGAAAGAAAAGGCATCGGTCAGCAGCGCATCTCCCGCTAGCAAAGCGACAGCATCGCCATAGATCGTATGCGTCGTCGGCCTTCCGCGTCTGAGAGCATCATCATCCATGCAGGGGAGATCGTCGTGCACGAGACTATAGGTATGAACCATTTCTACCGCGACAGCTGCCGGCAGAGCGAGTCGCCAGAGATCAACTCCACAGGCTTCAGCCGCCGCAAGGGCGAGCAAAGGACGGGTGCGTTTGCCCTGACCACCGAGCGCATAGCGACAGGCCGCGTGAAAGTCGCCGGTCTCTGCATAGAGAGACGCGGACACTCTCTGCAGCTCGACTTCAAAAACTTGTCGCCACGCTTCCATGATACCTCCAACTAACCATAACCAAATCTCTTCACTTGGTGTATTACAGCAAATGCTTACCCGCTTGACAAGAAATTTGCCCAGGCTAAGCCAGTCGCCGGAGAGACATTCCAAACAGGCATAAAGCTACTTTTGCCTCTCTACCAGTTATGCCTTGACTCACAAAATGGGCTTCTAGATGATCCCCTCATATACATCAGGGTAGGACCTTTTAGGAGGTACTAAAGACGATATTTTATTCATATTTTCGGTTGGGGATCAGCGAAATGGTCGTAGTAAAGGAGTTTTGAGGAGCTCTTGCACCTATAAAAGGTGACGATGCGTGGCTTTACCAGCTCGTAGATAAGCGCTTGAATTTTGCAGCTACCTTTTATAACAACAAGCGCGTGAATTGCGCAGAAGAGGGTTGATATGACAGCCGTAACTGAAGATGCTAGCCCCATAGTCGATATGTCGATTCTTCAAGGACTCCGCGCCTACGCGCGAAGCGCGGCTTTTTTGCCCCAATTGATCGATATTTTTGAAGAGCACGGTCGGACCTCTCTGACCGAACTTCGCCTGGCTCTCTCGGGTCAGGATATCGATGCTGTCAGGCGAGTCGCCCACAGATTCAAAGGTAGCTGCCTCAACATGGGCGCCCAAGCCCTGGCGAGCGAACTCCGACGTTTTGAAACCACTCAGGTGGAGCCGCAGACTACTCTTTCTCCGAAATGGCCTGCTGAAGAGGTTGAATTAACCTGCCAAAATCTTTCTAGCCTCTTTGAAGAAACCTGCAAGTGCCTGAAATCTCTACACTGAAATAGAAAAAATTTAAGTCGCACCAGCTTTTCGTCCGAAGATGAGGTTCATCTCGCTGAAACGAGGCTGGTAGGACTGATGCAACCCTTTCGACGCAATCTTTGGCAACTCCTGATGCACGCTCTGCGGCAGCTCAGAGCCAAACCACGTCTAGGCGATATCTTTGCCGAAGGGGCCGAAGGTCCCCGCCGCCGCTTTCACCGCCATGTCATCGATGAACCTCAACTGGCGACCGTCCAGGTGGGCGAACTGCATTTCCCTGTCCTCAATATCGGTTATGGGGGATTGCGCCTGACCTTCGGTGATGATCATTCATTTCTGAGCCTCGTCGAAGAAGGACAGATGCTCGATTTTACCCTCTGCATCATGGGCTTTTTTTACGATATGCGGGGACGCCTGATCGCCATCGAAGGGGGAGCCGCCAGCTTTAATTTTGAAGATCTCACCAATATTGACGAAGCCTTTCTCGGTAGCTTTTTATTTTTCATGGATGCCGGAATCGGCTTAAAATCACTTTCGAAAAACGTCGTCAGCACCCACTACCGCGGCCCTGGTTGGCTATCTTACGGAGGGCTGAGCGGATCGATCGAAGTCCATCTGCGACTCGACGATGCCGGCAGTGTGGACGAGACTCACGTCTTTTACCTGCACGGGTTTCAACAGGATTTTGCGGTGTTTTCGAAAAAAGGTGTAGCGGTCGCTTCCAAGCCTGTCCGCGAGATGACGAGCAAGGAAAAGCGTCAGATCCTCATGCGGACGATCAGCATCCTGGTCGGACTCAGGCAGGTGGGTCGCACGAAAAGACTCGATATCATCATAGAAAGTGGGATTCAGAGATTACGGCGCCCTGTAAAGGGAGCCGCGTGAGTTCCACGAGACTGCCGTAGGGCAGAGCATCTTCAAAGGCCCTTGCCAAACCTTTTCCTTCTTCCCAAGTACGCAAAGCTCTGATCACGCCGCTGTGGGTGATCAGCAAGCGATCCTCGTCTGAAGGCCAACTCAAACTTCTCAAAAAAGCGCAGACCCGACGAACCAAGTCGCGAAAACTTTCTCCACCCGGTGGAGCTCTTTCGATGAAATTCTCGGCCCAGGGATCACTTTCGTGCCTGGGAATTTCACTCCATAGGAGACCTTCCCAAGAGCCGAAATCAAGTTCACGCAAGGCGGGTGCGAGCGTTATCGGTGCAAGAGCCAGATCCAGAGCTAATCGATGGCAGCGAGTAGAGGGACTGCAGAAAATCTGATCGATCTTGGGCAGAGTCGCTCGCAGCGAGTTATGAGCAAGAACTCGAGCAACTGCGAGCGGCACATCCGTGCGACCGTAGCACAGACCCTTGGCAATCTCAGGACGCGTGTGGCGCAGCAGATAGAATCGTCCCATCGTCAGCCTTTGTCCTTTTCCTGCTCGAGCTCCCGCTTAGTCGCTGGACTGATGGAAAACCAATTTTGCTTATAGAAATAGAGCCAGAGACTGCTGGCAGCACAGGCCATGAGAATCAGTGCAAAGGGATAGCCGTAGGTCCAGCTCAATTCAGGCATGTTCCAAGGCGAGCTTTGATGAAAATTCATACCGTAGAGACCGGTGACGAAGGTCATCGGAATGAAAGTGGCCGTGATGATGGTCAAGAATTTTATGATTTCATTGGATCGATGCGATTGGAGGGAGAGATGTAGATCGATCAGGGTTTTGGAATTATCCTTGAGGTTGTCGAGGAAATCGAGAATCTGAATGGTGTGATCAAAACAGTCGCGCAGATAAACGCAGATCTCTTCGCTCATCGGCGACTCAGGATCCCGCATCAATTGGTTGATCAGCTCCTTGTGACTCCAGAGAATGCGATGGAAATAGTTGATGCGCGAACGCATGTTATAGATTTCCAAGACGGCAACGGGTTTGAGACCGTGGATGATGTCCTCTTCCGCTACGTCGAGCAGCTGAGCATAATGCTCAGCGATAGGAAAATACATATCGATGACCGCATCGATGATCGCGTAGCAGAGGTATTCGCAATTCTTAAAGCGAATCTGCCCGACCTTCTTTTGGATGCGATTGCGGATGGCCTCGAGGTAATCGACAAGCGTGTTCTGAAAGCTGACTACGAAGTGATCGCCGATCAAAATACTGATCATTTCACTTTCGCTGCGACCGTCATGCTTGGGCACGTGCACAGAAATATAAGAATAGTTATCGTAGTGTTCAACTTTCGGACGTTCATTTTGGTTGATAATATCTTCGACGGTTAGTCGGTGAAATCCCATCTGCGTACAGAATTTTTGGATGAGTTCCACATCTTGCAATCCAACTACGCTGATCCAGGTCACCTGATAGGAATCGAGCAGCTTTTTCACCTGAGGAAGATCACCATGCTCGGCTCCAAAAACTTCATCCGGCGAATACGCCAGAAGCTTCAGGGTCGTTGGAGCGGCATTGAGCGGTGGGATCACGGTACCGGGACTGCTACCCGGAGGCGGCCGATGAAAAAGATTGCGGCGCAAACTTCGCCTTTTGAGATTCTTAGCCAAGGCACTTTCTCCTACTGCATTTCACCCCTGTAGGGATGGCGCTCAGGATAGCACCGCTTCCGTGGCTCGAGCAAACGTTGAATCGATACCCGAAAGCCCCCTCCAAGGCTTCGGCAGGTGAAGCGTAACTTTACTTGCCAGCGACACCCGAAATTTTGGCCAGGCCTGCGAACTGAGTCGATCCGTGCGGAGAAATCGCAAATCCACCAAAAGCTGCCGCTCAGTAGGATCCGTCGCACTTGGGCGACCATGAACTGCGACAAAGGTAAAAATTGCACAATAATAGCGGCGTCATGCAAACGATGGGCAAAAACTGACACGAAGAAGTAAAGAACGGTCGCTGTCTTCCGATGAAAGATTACCTTGTAGCCATGAGGACAGTTTCCATGAAGTCAGTCGCAATCAAACGCCAAGAAGTCCGATTACCCCGCTATCTCGTCAGTGAGCTTGCTGTGAAGTTCTCGGTGGAGTTGAATGGCATACTGTATGCGATCCGTGATATTTCCGAGTCTGGCTTCTCGGTTGAATCCCGTGGGGTAGCTCCCATCACCTCTCGTCGCTCCTGCCGCATTTTTGTGGAGGAGACGACTCTCGTCTACGAAGGTGAAGTCGAACGCGTGCCGCGTGATTCAGAACTCGATGCCTACATGTTCGTCAGCAAGCCGCTCTCTCGCAATCTAATTGAAAATCTAGAAAAAGCAGCCTTTATTAAGCAATCGGTTGAAGCTTCGATGGAAAACGTCGAACTCCCGCAAGCTTTTAAGAATTTCCTCATCGATCTCAGGCACTATCTTTTCCACGTCAAACAGCGATGCGATGAGCTCGATCAAAAGCTTCGGGTTGAACCCTTCGATATCAAGGAGTCATCTAACGTCGCCATCGAAGCCGTTTTCTTTCCTTGGTTCTTCGATAAGATGATCGCTTTTTCGCAAACCCTCCATGGATTCGACCGCAAATTCACCAAGGAACAAAAAGCCAGCGCTATCACTCTCTTTAGGGAAAGTGTTCAGGAGTTCTATCTCACCAGTGATTTTGTCTCGCGCATCATCGCCAGGCCGCGCGGCTACGTCGGCGACTATGAGATGATGAACGAAATCTACGACAACAACTCGGTCGGCTCGAGTACCTTTGCACGGCTTATGTATAAATATGGCATCAATGAAATGTCCAGTCAGTCCGTCCGCTACCGCCGTGGGCTTTTCTGCAAACGGATGCTGGCGATGGCGGGCAAAGGTCCGATGGCCATTGCGTCGATCGCGTGCGGTCCGGCCCGAGAAGTTGCTGATTTTCTTGCTGCGATCGACCCTAAAGCATCGGGAGATTTTTCTTTCTATCTCATCGATCAAGACCAAGAAGCTCTGCTTTCAGCAAAGCGCCGTTTGGTCGATATCAAGCTCAATCGTCAGCTCAACTGCGAATTTCACTTTTTGCCACTGAGCGTCAAAGACATTATTTCAGGCAGCAATTCAGCCGGAGCTCTGGGTCAGATAGGCTTTAATTTCATCTATTCAGCCGGGCTTTACGACTATCTCACGCAACCAGCCGCTAAGCTTTTGACCGGAATTCTGGCTGAATGGCTTCAGCCTCATGGATCGATGATCGTCGGGAATTACAACACTCAGAACAGCACGCATGCTATCAGTGAATATTCGGCAGGCTGGCCGCTCATCTTGCGTGATGAGCCTGAAATGGTCGATCTCGTGCCCGCTGGCCGTCGGCACGAATTGCATTGGGATGATAATAAGATCAACATCTATTTAGAAATTCGGAAGTGAATACTGTCCATGCCCAGCATAAAAGGCGACATCGGCGTCTGATTCTGCGCCGCTTCCGACGGTTTGTTTGTTTACCCCTGGGATCCCGCCAAAGAGCCAAATACCGTAGCTGGCGGGCTCAGGATCCCCTCTTTGAAAAAGTTCCTATCGGCTTTTTTTCCTACGCCTGGCTGCTTGTCCTCTTCATCGACTATATTTATCTCCCTCGACCTTTTATCCAATGGGTCGCCCTGCGGTTGCTCGTCGTCGTCGCTTGGAACCTGGCACCTCTGCTTTACCTCAAAGCTAGTTTTCGCCGAAAGTTTTGGATCGTGCCCTCTTCGATGATCATACTGTTCGGCATTTGCATCAATATCATGGTCTATATCGATACGAGGGAGATTTCTGCTTACATCATCGGGCTGGGATTCTCTCATGCCATGGGCATAGCCCTCTTTCGCATTGATGGACGTTCCAGCATCTTTATCGCTCTTGTCAATTTCATCGGCTGTGTCCTAGCTATTATGAGCAAAAACGTCGACTTCGCGACGGGTATGGCGCTAGGTGTGATGCTGCTCTTTTCCAACACCTTCTTTATCTTGATGTCTATGATCGATATGCATTCTTTCATGACAGAAACCTGGTCCAACGTCACTCTTCAAGAACGAGTCGCTCTCTTGACTCAGGAAGAGCGATTGCATCGCTACTTCCCAAGTCACATGGTGGCTCGCGTCCGGAACAACGAACGAAAGTACGAAGACTACGTCATCGAAAATGCGATAGTCGGTTTCGTTGATGTGGCGATGTCAACCGCAATCTCCTTTGCCAGTTCAGATGAAGTTGAAGCTCGATTGAAAGATAAATTTATTGATATATTCATGGTAGAGGCGAAAAAAAAAGAGATCGTCCCACTGTCGTTCACAGGAGACGGTTTTATGTTTGTCTGCAACTTCTTTGACGACCACGATTGGCTCTTTCGTCTGACATCTTTCCTTGAAAATCTTCACGAGGACTTCGAGAGAGTGGTGGTAGGGAGCGGAGTCAGTATCCCGACTGGACTTAAGTTTGGTTTCGCAAAAGGCTGGATTCGCGTCAGGCATCTGGGGCAAGATAAAGCCTTCTATAATTCGACGGGAAGAGTCATCAATTTAGCGTCAAAGCTCTGCAGCAAAGCTGAAGCGAGTTCGGCCATCGTGAGTGAAGAGCTTTGGAAGGATATGGACGGACAAATCGATGGCTATGATTTTAGCGAAAGGCTCAGCCTTTCGATCAAGGGAATAGGGCCCGACGTGAAGGCAGCAAAGATTCTGCGACGCTATCGAAACCCCGCTCATCCGCGGTGTCCTGATTGCAACTCCATGATGATCATCATGGTGACAGAAAAGATCAATACAGATGTCCGTTGCCCTCGATGTTCTGTCCCTCTAGCAGCTTAATACTGGGCTACCACGAAGAAGGGATACCCAATCTTGAAACCTATCATTTTTGTCCACGGTGCCTGGTGCGGTAACTGGGTTTGGGAGAAGCTATTGAAAGAATTGGAGGGAAAGCCCTATACCTTCCATTTCGCTGAGCTGCCATACCGTGATCAAACTGATAAAGTGCAAATCAGCACGGCGAACTTCAAGTACTACGTCGACTCCGTGAGAAAAGTCGTCACCGAAGTCGAAAGAAAAACGGGACAGAAACCGGTGATGATCGGCCATAGTCTAGGGGCAGTGATCGTGCAATCGCTCGCCAGCTCGGGTTGTGTCGACAAGGCGATCCTCATTGCGCCGGCTTCACCCGGTGGAGTTTTTCAAATCACGCCGAAGATGCTGCAAGTCTTTTCCTGGTGGGTCACGCGCTGGGGCTTTTGGAAGACTTCCTCGAAGATGCCCTTTGATCATTTTCATCGCTATCTTTTGAATGGATGGGACGATGAATCGGCGGCCATGTTCTATCAAAAGCTGGTCCATGATTCTGGTCGGGTCTTAGCTCAAATCGCCTTTTGGCATTCGAGCACCTTTGTACCGGCTGCCTCGATTGCCTGTCCTGTACTTTGCCTAGCCGGAAAGCGCGATCACATCGCCACTCCCGCCCTCGTCAACAATCTCGCGCAGAGGTATAGGGGGCGCTATCTTGAGTACGATGCGAGTCACTTCTTGTTCCACGAAACGGAACACGTAAAGGAGGTAGCCAAGGATATCTCAGCCTTTGTGGATGAGATGAGCGCAGTCACAGATCGACGTAACGCATCTTAAAATCTTTGCCAGTACCAAGAAAACCCTAACAGCAACAGAGTTTCCGTCACTTTGATGATGGTGCCGAGGCAATCTCCCGTATAGCCATAGAAGGCCTGCCGCAGATAGCGCGCCCACAGTTCATGGCTGAGAAGAAAAACGCCGAGAGTGAAGGCCACGCAGGACCAAGACGGTAAAAAATACCAGCTGGCGGCGACACAGAGCGCAGCGTAGGCGAGGCCCCCTTGCCAGCCAGGTGATGGGAGGTAGGAACCGGCCCGGCTGCTGGCTTGCTGCACGTAGGGCAGTCGCGCGACGATGCTGAGGGCCAAGCCACGCGCTGTGACTTGGCTGACGACAAGGGCCGTAAAGAGATGATCGAGAGCGATCGCTTGAAGGCAAAGAAACTGCAGTGCGATCACACCGAGGACGGCGAGAAGGGCAAAAATGCCGATGCGCGGATCCTTCATGATCGCGAGGCGCTTTTCACGGTTCGGGCTGCCGAATATCGCATCAGCAAAATCGCCTAAACCATCCTCATGCATCGCCCCACTCAAAAGGATGGGAAAGAAGACGACAAAGAAGGTCGTCAGAGCAGCGCCGGCACCCCAGGGCGAAACCTTGATGAGACAAAGCTGCAGCGCGCTGATCAACCAAGCGAGAAGCGGCAAATGCCAGACCCCTCGGCGAAAGTCGAGCGCCTCCAGCCGGACGAAGGGCAGGGGAACGCGCGTGAATGCGACGAGGGCAGCACCTAGACTTCTCACGATCATTCAGCCGTCTCGATGCGTGAGGCTACCTCGGCACTGGCAAAAGTTGCCATATCGCGTAAAATCGCAACCGAACTCTGAAGCAGCGGTAGCGCCAGAGCAGCGCCACTGCCTTCGCCCAATCGCATTCCAAGATCGAGCAAGGGTTTTTGGCCCAGATGTTCGAGAAGAATATCGTGTCCAAGCGCTGACGAACGATGGGCAAATACTGTGTAAGCGAGCAAGTTAGGACAGGCTTTGATCGCGGCGAGGGCGGCGCTGCTCATGATCAGTCCATCGATCACGATGGGCATGCGCAGACGCGCAGCTTCGAGCATACAACCGGCTGCCATAATCATTTCGAATCCTCCAAAGCGCCGCAACACTTCATCCGGCTCCTCGATAGGCCCATGAAACTGCCGAGCGGCTTCTAAAACCTTCAACTTGTTTTCGAGCTGCTGGTCGTCGCAGCCGGCGCCTCGACTGATCACAGAGGCGAGAGGGGCATCGCACAGATAGTGAATGAGCATCGCGGCTGCGGAAGAGTTACCGATGCCCATTTCGCCGAGCGCCAGGAGACGACAGCCATTGGCGTGAAGATCGCGCGCGACGGCAGCGCCGGCAGCGAGGGCCCGGCTGTATTCATCTGGCTGCACCGCTGCTTCTTGATCAAAGCTCCGCGTTCCTGCTCCCAGCCGGCGATCCCAAACTCCCGGAAAGGGAGTTTCTTCCAGCGTTCCGCTGTTGACGAGGACCAACTCCCAGCCGAGAGCGCGGGTTAAGACATTGATGGCTGCTCCACCGCTAGCGAAATTTCGCACCATCGCGACGGTTACCGACTGGGGAAAAGGACTGACACCAGCCTGGGCGATCCCGTGGTCGCCGGCAAACACCACGAGCGTGGGGCGCGTGAGCTCGGGCTGGTCCGTGTCTTGTATGGTCGCCATGCGCACCGCGAGTTCTTCGATGCGCCCGAGTGATCCCAAAGGTTTGGTTTTTTGATCGAGCTGAGCCTGAATGTGATCCTGAAGCGCTTGGCTCAAGAGCGGAAGATCTGCCTGTATCATCATAGTACGATGTTCTCCAGTTTGAGGATGCGAGCGATAGCGGCCATGTCACAAGATTGTCCAAGATGATCGGCTAAGCGATCGTAAGCTTGATCGCGAGAGCTGACGCGGCTCGCGTCCAAAGCCGCCAGGCCTTTGCCCAGGCGCAGATGATTGACGACGCTGAGGCGAAAAGCCTCATTTTCAAAGAGACCGTGAACCAGTGTGCCGATCAGGGCGCCATTGTAAGCAATAGCTCCTTCGGCGTGATCTTGACCCTGCCTCTGCAGGAGAAAAGGTTGAGGCATGGTATCGTCTAGCGTCCGCACATCACCCATATGGATTTCATAGCCTTCAAAGCGCTTTTCTGAAGCGGTCAAACCCCAGCTTGAACCGAGCCATTGAACGCTGACTTGAGCGGTGACCTTGGTGGCAGCAAAATGGGTTTCAGTCGGGAGATGGCCGAGACCCGGGGCGATGCTTCCAGCCGCGGTTTCCACGCCATGAGGATCGTAGAGTCTTTGCCCTAGCATTTGATACCCTCCGCAGATAGCAAAGACGGGGCGACCGGCCGCCAGTCGTTTTTCAAGCGCGCGATCTAGCCCTTTCTCTCGGAGCCAGGCGAGATCGGAGATGGTCGCCTTGGAACCGGGCATGATCACAAGATCAGCGTCTTCAATATCACTCGCCTCACTGATGAAGGCGAGCGACACCCCCTCCTCGCTTTCAAGACTGCTGAACTCATCGTAATTGGAAAGGCGAGGCCAACGGATGATACCAATATCGATGAGATCAAGAGATCGGCGCAGGCGCTGCGGACGTCGATCGAGAGCCAAGGAATCTTCTTCGGCAACTCCATGATTCTTAGCGAAGGGAATGACGCCGAGAACGGGGCGACCGCAGCGTTCCTCGAGCATGTCGAGACCACTGCGCAGAAGACTCGGATCGCCGCGGAATTTGTTGATGAGAAAGCCGACGATGCGCTGACGCTCTTCGGGTTCGAGCAATTCCAGAGTTCCTACTAAGGCAGCAAAGACGCCGCCCCGATCGATGTCGCCCACCAGCAAGACGGGCGCTTCAACGGCGAGAGCCACAAACATATTAACCAAGTCGTTGGCCTTGAGATTGATCTCCGCCGGACTCCCTGCTCCTTCGATGATCACGAGATCGTGCGTGGCACGCAGCTCTTCTAGACTTTCGAGAATGATGTGCCTGAGGGCCGGTTTCAT